>CAXSEW010000532.1:0-3313 GCA_964236185.1 uncultured Nakamurella sp.
GTCCAACAACAACCTTTTCGTGGTCCCCAACCTGTCGAACCTGAGCCCGGAGGACGCCTACCAGCAGCTGCACAACGCCGGCTGGAGCGGTCCCAACGCCGATGCCATCGTGAAGAGCTCGGCGGACAGCATCGATCGGTTGTTCATCGGGAAGATCGCCTCCGGTGTCCAACAGGTGTCCAACGGTGCGGGCGGCACCACCGCAAAGGCCGGGCAGGATCCAGCGGTCGGGGCGACGGTGGCGAAGAACAAGCAGGTCAGCGTCGTGGTCTACACCGCCAAGAAGATTGTGCTGCCGCAGTTCACCCCCGGCGTGACCACGCGTAGCGATATCGAAGCCGCGCTGAACGGTCTCGGCGACCCGCACATCAACGTGATCACGGTGCTCTACGCTCCGAGCGCCAACCTGGTCGGCACATTTATTTCGATGGACCCGGTCGCGGACGCCACGCCGATCGATTTCGACACACCGGTCAACGTCCAGGTCTGGGGCATCGTCAAACCGCCGCCGCCGCCGCCGTCGCCCACACCCACGCCCACGACGACCCCGAGTGCCGCGACCACGCCGTCCGCCGTGACCAGCCCAGGTACCTCATCGTCCAGTTCCTCCTCCACGTCGACGTCGAGTACGACGTCCCAGGCCAGCACCTCGTCGACGACGTCAGCGCCGGTACCACCGCCGGTGCAGGTGACCACACCGAAAACGACACCGAAGACCACACCAAAGACGACGGCATCGAACAGCGGCGGCGCGAACGGCTGATCCGCAGTTCACAGGGGCTTGCCAGGCTTTCACCCGGCCGGCCCAAGTAGCGCTCAGCTGATCCACACGGTCATACCCCAACCTGAGAACATGACCAGCGAGAACCTTCCCCCCCAGTCGAACAGTCATGACTCCGAGCCCGCCGAGGGCGGCGGACGGCCTTCGGAGAACAAGGCCCAGGCGCCCGCTGCACAGCCCTACCCGCAGGCATCGGTCACCACGGGCGAGTACCGGCGGGCCCTGGCGGAGGCGGCCGCATTGCCCGCGCCGGCCGCATCCCCCTCGGGCGCGGACCAAGCCGCGGACACCGGTCCGCTGCACCAGGCAACGGGTGATGACGTCAATGCGCGGCCGGCAGCGTTCTGGCAGCCCCGCCCGAGCGGCGCGCTGGCCGCCGAGGCCTGGTCCTCGCCTTCGTCGGCCGCGAGCTACCCGGCAGCCGGCTACCCGGGCGGCGATCAGGGCAGTTACGGCACCGCCCAGTACGGCACCAGCCAGCCCGGCGCAGCCCAGTACTCGGCCGACCCGTACGGCGCCTACCGCGCGGATCAGCGGCCCGACGCCTACCCGACCTACTACGGCACGCCGGTAGGTCCGCCGACCGGATACGGCGACCATCGGCAGAGCCCGGGCGCTGGTCCCATCGGAGCAGGAGCCGGTACGGCTACCGCAACGAAGCCGCGCGCCCGCAACCGCGTGCTCATCGGGGCAACGGCGGCCGTGCTGATGCTGGGAGCCAGCTTCGGCGCCGGCGCCTGGGGTGCTGCGGAGACGAGGAGCAACTCGGTCGTCGACAGCTCGCTGAGCCAGCAGAGCACCTCGCCCGTCGTCGCCGACACCCAGCCCGTAGCGGCCGGCAGCGTCGAGTCGGTGGCCGCCAAACTGCTGCCTTCTGTCGTGTCCATCCTGTCGATCTCGTCCAGCGAGGAAGCGGAGGGCTCGGGAATCATCCTCACCACGGACGGCAACATCCTGACCAACAACCACGTCATCGCCGGCGCCACCGACCTGACGGTCAAGTTCAACGACGGTACCACCGCCACGGCAAAGGTCGTCGGCGCGGACGCCACCGACGATCTCGCCGTCATCAAGGTTTCCGGGATTTCCAACCTGACGAAGGCCACCTTCGGTGTATCGGCGAACGTCAAGGTCGGCCAGCAGGTCGTCGCCGTCGGTTCGCCGCTGGGCCTCTCGGCCACGGTGACCTCCGGCATCGTCTCCGCGCTCAACCGGCCGGTGCGCACCGCCGCAGAGAACAGCGGCCAGGGCCAGACCCAGGACCCGAGCCAGGGCTCGTCAACGGCGACCACCCAGGACACCGTGCTGAACGCCATCCAGACCGACGCCGCCATCAACCCCGGTAATTCCGGCGGCGCGCTGGTCGACATGTCCGGCGCGGTGATCGGCATCAACTCGGCGATCGCCTCGCTGTCCAGCGGCAGCAGCTCCACCCAGTCCGGTTCCATCGGCGTCGGATTCGCCATCCCGATCGACCAGGCCCACCGCATCGCGCAGGAGATCATCACCAGCGGACACGCGACGCATGCCGTGCTGGGCGCGTCGGTCGGCGACGCCCCGGACACCACCGTCAAGGACCCGGCACAGGCGGCCCAGGCCGGGCTGAGCGCGGGCGCCAAGGTCGCATCGGTCACCAGTAGCGGCGGCGCTGCCACCGCCGGCCTCGCCGCCGACGACGTCATCACCAAGATCGGCAGCACCCAGGTCGATTCGGCGGACGCACTGATCGCCACCATCCGCTCGGCCACGCCGGACAGCAAGGTCACCGTGACCTATGTCCGCGGTTCGGACACCAAGACGGCCACCGTCACCCTGGGTTCCGCAGTCTCCAAGTAACCAGGCGCGGGCGGCCACCTATCGCCGCGAGTGTGCCGCGACCGGTCGCCGGCGACCGGTAGCTGCACAGTCGTGCTGCGCCGACCGAGTCAGCCGACCATCAGCCGCAGCCGCTCCACGTCGTCCTCGAGCGGCGCGACGAGTCCACCCGCGCCGGTGTCGCCGCAGGCGGCCAGCCAGTTGGCGAGCATCCGGTGGCCGCCCTGGGTCAGCACGGATTCAGGGTGGAACTGGACGCCTTCGATGGCGAAGCGGCGATGCCGCAGGCCCATGATCACCCCGTTCTCGGTGCGGGCGGTGACCTCCAGCTCGGCCGGGACGGTGCCCTCGACCACCGCCAGCGAGTGGTAACGGGTGGCCGTGAACGGATGCGGCAGCCCCGCCAGCACCCCTTGGCCGTCGTGCTGCACCACGGAGGTCCGGCCGTGCAGCAGCTCCTCGGCGCGATCGACGACACCGCCGAAGACCTCGGCGATCGCCTGGTGCCCGAGGCAGACGCCCAGCACCGGCGTGCGACCCGCGCACCAGCGGATCATCTCCTCCGTCACCCCGGCGTCGGCAGGCGTACCGGGCCCGGGCGACAGCAGCACGCCGTCGATGTCCAGACCGTCCAGCTCGGCGGTGGTCACCTCGTCGTTGCGCCGGACGATGCACTCGGCGCCCAGTTGCTGCAGGTACTGCACGAGGTTGAAGACG
>CAXSEW010000533.1:0-3308 GCA_964236185.1 uncultured Nakamurella sp.
CGGCCACAGCGGTTCCGCGACTTAAGCTTGACATTGCTGATTGAGGAATCTCTGTAAAGCGGAGCGAAGGTTGGGCGGTCGCTCCTACCGAAGCGTTGACAGCAGCGCTGGAGGGTCTGCCTGAAGGTTCCTTTCCGAGGATGCTTACGGGACCGGCTCGATGGTTCTGTGCGGCGAGAAGCGAGGAATTTGATGATCTTCGAAGATTTGTCTTCGCCTTTGCTGGTTTGGAATTGCTGGCAACGCAGGCAGAACTGACCTACCGTACCCGTCTGACTGAGCGTCTTGCGGTATTCGATGCCGAGCTACCAACTCAGCAGCTACTCTGGCCGTCATCCAACGAGGATTTTGCCGTACGCAACGTCGTATTCCGGTTCGCTGCAATGGCGTATGTGTTGTCGCCGGCCACGGCTGTTGATGACGTTGAGAAGTTCAAACCACTCGCCGGCGCGCGCAACGCCATGTTCCACGGTAAAGATAGTGGCGTGGTAACAAAGGGTCTATCCGTCCAGTGCACAGAGCTACTTAAACGGTTCCTCGGCCTCGTTGCGCAGGACGATACGTGAGCGCCACGCGTATATCACATAATTGGATCAGCCAAATTAGGGTATGGCTGGTCGAGTAAAGTTGGGCCTGGCTGGTCGAGTTGATCGACGGGAAACTAGCTCCGGTCGGTAATGTTGCGTTAGGCCTACTAAATGCACTGTAGTGCGAGTGAAATTTCACAAAGCCGGCGACGGCCGCGTTCCTGGCTGTCGTTAGTCCCTGCTCGTGCTGGCTCGGCTGATCCGTGGCGCCACCGACGTTAGCGTCGACGACAAGCAGCCCCGGGACACGGGCATGTGACCGCTCCGCGCTCCCTACCGGCGCCGGCAAAGATGCTTGCCGAAGGGCTCGGTGACCGTTGACTGCTCCGCAGCACCGAGCGGCGCGCGAAGATTGCGTGCCAAGCCGAAGGGCAGAGCCGCAGCCGATCGTGCGCTCACGCATTCGTCACCGAGAAGGCCGCTCGTGACACGAGCGTGCACAACCGGTAGGTGTCGTCAATCTGCCTCACTAGACGACTCTTGGACATGCTCAGCAGCCGGGCATTCGAGCGAGTCGGTCATCTCTCGGTTGCGCCCGCTGCACCTGACGCAGGTGCTGGCCTCGACCATCGGCCCGCCTGAGCACCGCTGAATGCACCCAGGTCAGGGCAATCGCGCCGTTGATCTTCCGATGACATCCGGGAGGTAGCGTGCACTCACCGGGCGCTCACGCCCTCCGGACGACCTCATGGATGACGAAACCGATGACTGAAGGCACCGAGCCCCTGTACGGCACCGAGACCCAGAGCGACGTGTTCGACCTCGTCGTCATCGGCGGCGGCGTCATGGGCATGTTCGCCGCATATACGGCTGCGCAGAACGGCAGCCGGGTCGCCGTGTTGGAGCGGGGGCGGCTGGGTGATCCGGCGACCGCGTCCTACGGCCGGACCAGGTCCTACCGGCGCGACTATCTCGACGCCACCTACGCGCGACTGGCGGACGAGGCGGTCCGGCTCTGGGACCAGTTCGAGGCCGACACCGGCAGCGAGGTGTTGGTCCGCTGCGGCTGCATGAACATCGCGAAGGCCGCGGTGACACCGGACCTGGACAAGACCTACGCCACGCTCAGCACCGACGTGATGACGCAGCTGGGGATGCCGGTCGAGCGGGCGACGGGTGACGCTGTCACCGCCACCTACCCGTTCCTGATCGCCGATGTCGCCGACCTCGACCCGGTCGGCGGCCTGGTCAACCTTCCGGCCGTCAACGCCGCACTCCAGGCTGGCCTGGCCGCCACCGGCACTCCGGTCCACCAGGACAACGCCGTGTCGGCCATCGAACGGGACGGTCAGCAGCTCCGCATCACCACCAGCGCGGGGACTTTCGTCACCTCATCGTTGGTGGTGACGGCCGGGCACGGCACCAACGACGTGCTCGCCCTGCTGCCGGGGAACACCCTCGAGGTGCCGATCACGAAGGACCGGCCACACGACGCAAAATATTTCCGCCCACCGGCCGACCAGCGTCACCTGTACACCTCGGACGTCATGCCGGTGATCGCCTATCTCGACACCGGCATCTACCTGCACCCCATCGTCGACGGCCTGATCGACAAGGTGAAGATCGGCTACTACAACCCGCCGGACATGCCGGCCACCGCCTCCGGTTCGACGAGCATCGACAACATCGCGGAATTCGTCGAGCAGTGCATGCCGGGCATCGCCGGGTCGGAGGTGACCCAGGTGCTGGACGTCGACCAGTGCGACTACGACCTGGTGGCCGACGACAACTTCGTGATCGGCGCGGTCCCTGGGTACGACAACGTCTTCGTCGGCGTGGGGTGGCGCGGTACCGGCTACAAGTTCGCGCCCTGGGTGGGCCGGGTGCTGTACGAGCTGGCCCTGCGCCAGGGCACCGTCTACGACATCGGCCAGTTCTCCCCGGCCCGCTTCACCACCCCGACAGCTGTTGTCCCGGAAGGAAGAGCGTCATGAGCCGACCCTCGTCCAAAACTTTCCTCGAGCGGCTGGCCGACGGCCCGGTGATCGGTGCCGAGGGGTACGTGTTCGAGTTAGAGCGGCGCGGATACATCAAGGCCGGCCCGTACGTGCCGGAAGTGATCCTCGACGAACCGGACGCACTGCGTCAGCTGCATCGCGAATTCCTGCGTGCGGGAGCCGATGTCATGGTGGCTCTCACGTACTACGCGCACCGCAAGAAGCTCAAGGACGTCGGCCGGGAGGGTCAGCTCGAGGAGCTGAACCGGCAGGCCGTCCGCATCGCCAACGAGATCGCCGCCGAGGGCGGCGCACTGGTCGCCGGGAACATCTGCAACACCTGGTCCTACGACCCGGCCGACCCGAAACGCTCGGGCGACATCGTCCGCGAGCAGTACCGCGAACAGCTCGGCTGGGCGGTCGAAGAGGGTGTCGACCTGGTCATCGCCGAGACCAACGACTTCGTCGGTGAGGCGCTGATCGGACTCGAGGTCTGCCAGGAGTTCGGCCTGCCGGCATTGGTGACCTTCGCCAGCGTGCAGCCCGACACGACCTACGACGGCTACTCCTACCTCGATGCCTGCAAGACGCTGGCCGACGCCGGCGCGACCGTGGTCGGGCTGAACTGCTCCCGCGGGCCGGCCACGATGATGCCGCTGCTGGAGCAGATCCGGGCAGCGGTGGATATCCCGATCGCCGCCCAACCCGTCCCCTACCGGACCGACGCGGCATCACCGGCCTTCGAGTCGTTGACCTACCCGGATGGCCGCCGCGCGTTCCCGAT
>CAXSEW010000534.1:0-676 GCA_964236185.1 uncultured Nakamurella sp.
CCGCCATCCAGGGCGAGCGCACCCCCTGCCTGGAGGGTCACAGCGAGGATCTGTATCCCGCCTTGAAGGCTCATGGCCTGACCTACGACTCGTCGTTCACCCGGCGTGGCATCGCCTGGCCGACGCAGTCGAAGGAGAACAAGATCTGGCAGTTCGGGATGGCGGAGTTCCCGATCCACGGGACCAGCCACTACCAGATCACCATGGATTACAACTTCTACTACACCCAGCGGCAGGCCAGCTCCAAGACTGTTACGCCGGAGCAGAGCAAGAGCGACTCGGCGCAGGTGCAGGCGACCTACCAGGACATGTACAACGCGGCCTACAACGGCAACCGGGCGCCGCTGGTGCTGGGCAACCACTTCAACTCCTGGAACAACAACGCCTACTCCGACGCGATCGGCAACTTCGTGCTCGCCAACTGCGGGAAGCCGAACACCTACTGCGTGCCGTTCCGCGACGTCATCTCCTGGATGAACGCGCAGGACCCGGCCCGGCTGGCTCAGCTGCAGGGGCAGGATCCCGAAGAGAAGGCGGGCTGACCGCCCCGATCTGCAGCGAGTGTGCACTGTCCGGTCGGTCGTGGCCGGTGGCTGCACTCTCGCGCTGGTCGGGCGCGGGGCGCTGGTCGGGCGCGGGGCGCTGGTCGGGCGCGGGGCGCTGGTCGGGCGCGGGG
>CAXSEW010000534.1:776-3301 GCA_964236185.1 uncultured Nakamurella sp.
CGCTGGTCCGGCTCGACTGTGCACTGGCCGGTCGTTCCTGACCGGTGGCTGCACGCTCGCTCCGGATCGGGCGCCGCGCTGCCCCGGATGATCACCGTTTCAGGCCCTTTTGGGCGCGGAACGCCCAGGAAGGGCCAATCTCTGTGATCGCCCGGCCGGCACGCGGGCCGGGCGCGCATGCAACAGCGATCAGTCCCCGAACAGCGATCATCCCCCGAACAGCGATCAGCCCCCGAGCGGAAGGCTCGGGGGCTGATCGGTGGGGTGCCTGGTCCTGCGAGGGGTTCTCCGGTGCCGCCGGCAGAGGGCCACCGGCACCGGAGAGTCAGATCACATCAGCACTTGGCGACGTAGGCGTCCTTGGTGGTGTCGACGTTGTCCTTGGTGATGATGGAGAAACCGGTCTGGATCTTCGGGGTGATGGTGCCGCCGTCGAGCGCCGCGACCGCCTGGTCGATGCCGTCCTTGCCGATGGTGCCCGGCTGCTGGGCGACCAGCGCCTGCACGGTGCCTTCCTTGAGCGCCTTGATCTGGTCCGGGCCGGCGTCGAAGCCGACGATGGAGATCTTGCCGGCCTTGCCGGCCTGCTTGATGCCGGTGGCCGAGCCCTCGGCGGCGAAGAGGTTGGTGGCGAAGATGCCGACGATGTCGGGATCCTTTTGCAGGGCGGCGGTCACCAGCTGAGCAGCGGTGGCCGGGTCGTTGTGCGAGAACTGCACACCGAGATCGGTGAAGGTGGAGTCAGCCTTGGCCGCGTCCTCGAAACCCTTGACCCGGGCGTCCGTGGTGGAGATACCGGGGTCGACGGAGATGACGAGCACCTTGCCGCCCTTGGGGTTCAGCCCCTTGATCGCGTCGAACGCGGCCTTTCCGCCACCGAGGTTGTCCGAGGCGATCTGCGAGGCGGCGAACGACGGGTCGTTGACCGTGGTGTCGACGAGGATGACCTTGATGCCGGCGGCAGCGGCCGCGGCCAACGGCGCCTGCATGGCCTTGACGTCGGTCGGGGCGATCAGGATCGCATCCGGTTTGGACTGGACGACGGAGTCCAGGACCGGCTTCTGCAGGGTCGGGTCGAACTTGGCCGCGCCCTGGGTGTTCGTGGTGACGCCGAGCTTCTTGGCCTCGGCGTCGACACCGCACTGCATGGTGATGTAGAAGTTATCGCCGGCGACACCCTGGATGAAGGAGATCTTGTAATCCTTCTTCGCCTTCGCCGGAGCAGCACCACTGCTACCGGCCCCGGCGGAGGACATCGGTGCCGACGACATGGCCGACGACATGGGTGCCGACGACATGGGTGCCGACGACATGGCCGACGACATGGCCGACGACATCGGCGCGGAGGACGAGGCACCACCGGCCGGTGCGGACGACGACGCACTCGACGATGATCCGGCGCCGGCGACGGCCGACGAGGCAGCAGACGTGGCGCTCGAGGCTGCCTCCGCCGGCTTGGAGGAGGAGCATCCGGCGAGCGTCAGCGTCAGACAGGCGCTGGCGGCAACGCCGAGGACGAGGGACCGCTTCATTGCGTTTCCTTTCACTTTTCAAGACTCGGCTTCTTGCCGAGACGCTTGGAGGGTTTTGCTCCGCGAAGTGCTGCGGCGCGGCGGGTCTGGTCGATGTAAACAGCGCCGATGAGGACGACGCCCACTGCGAAACCCTGCCAGTACGGGCTGACGCCGATGATGACGAAGCCGGATTGCAATACGGCCGGAATGAACAGACCGACCATCGTGCCGAACATGGAACCCTCGCCACCGAATACCGATGTACCACCGATGACCACCGCCGCGATGACGTTGAGGTTGGTCAGGGTTTGTCCGGCAATGGTGGTGGTGCCGAATTGGGCCAGGTAGAGCACAGCTCCCAATCCGGAAAGCGCACCGGTGAGGAAGTACACCTTGATGAGGTGACGATCAACCTTCACGCCGACTCTCTTGGCCGCTTCGGCGTTCGATCCGATGGCATAAGTATAGCGGCCGAACTTGGTGCGGTGCAATGTTATTCCGCCGATGATGACAACGATCAGAGCAACGAATGGTAACGCCGGGATACCGAGGAACTTGGTGTAGATACCGAAATCCGTCAGCGAGGTGGCGTCGATGCCGATGTTCACGCCGTCGGTGAACACCTGGGCCAGCGCCAATGCGGCCGACAAGGTTCCAAGGGTCACGATGAACGGCGGGACCTTTGCCTTGGCGACGAGGAATCCGTTGAGCCAGCCCCAGGCGCCGCCGGATATCAGGCCCGCCAGCACACCGACGGCGACGGTACCGAAGCTGTTGCCGCCCATGGCTTCCATCACCTTCGCGGAGATGACCGAGGCGAACACGAGCACCGAACCGATGGACAGGTCGATACCGGAGGTGATGATGATGAAGGTCATCCCGACACCGAGAATAGCCAGCACCGAGATGTTCTGGCTGATCAGCGAGAAGTTGCCGGCGGACAGGAACTTTCCGCCGCCGGCGATGGAGAAGTAGGCGTTGATGGCGACGGGGACCCCCGGGATCTACACC
>CAXSEW010000535.1:0-3296 GCA_964236185.1 uncultured Nakamurella sp.
GTCATGGACACAATTGTGGCGCAAAGGCCCTTCGATGTCCAGCAAGTCGGACGCGGGGAGCCGCCTGCAGAATTCCGTGGGCCGATCGGTCAACGGTAATCAGGCTCTTCACAAATGAGGGTGTAGCCGGCGTCGGCGCGTCGTTGCCGGGATGAGGGTCGAGGTCTTCCGATGATGGAAGTTCTCACACTCGCCGTCCGGAAGACCTCGACATGGCTGACGCTACCTTTTCGACCCCTGACCTGACCACGTTCATCCGGCTGGACACGCTCGGTTTGCAGGTGACCGGGCAGTTTCTGGAACCGGACCGGGCAGTGCTGGCTTGCCGGGTTCTGGACGGTGACACCACGTGTGGGCGGTGCGGCGGGCAGGGCCGGCCGCGGGACTCGACGACCCGGCGGCTCGCGCACGAGCCGTTCGGTTGGCGACCGACGATCCTGCTGGTCACCGTTCGCCGGTTCCGCTGCGCTGGGTGCGGGCATGTGTGGCGCCAGGACACCAGCAAGGCCGCCCGACCACGGGCCCGGCTGTCCCCGGGGTGGTCTGCGGTGGGCGTTGACTGCGCTGGTCTGCCAGCACCTGACAATCGCCAGAATTGCTGAGGCGCTGGGAGTTTCGTGGAACACCGCGAACGACGCGGTGCTGGACGAGGGCCGGCGGGTGTTGATCGCCGACCCGCACCGGTTCGATGGGGTCAAGGTTCTCGGCGTGGATGAGCATGTGTGGCGGCACACCCGCCGCGGCGACAAGTACGTGACCGTGATCATCGACCTCACCCCGGTCCGGGACCGAACGGGACCGGCGCGGCTGCTGGACATGGTGGAGGGCCGGTCTAAACAGGTGTTCAAGACGTGGCTGTCCGAGCGGGACGAAACGTGGCGCAAGGCAGTGGAAGTGGTGGCCATGGACGGGTTCACCGGGTTCAAGACCGCCGCCGTCGAAGAGCTGAAAGACGACGTCACCGTGGTCATGGACCCTTTCCATGTGGTCCGGTTGGCCGGGCAGAGCCTGGAACTGTGCCGTCGCCGCGTGCAACAGCAAAGCCTCGGCCACCGGGGCCGCGCCGGGGACCCGTTGTATTCGGCGCGCCGGACCCTGTCCACCGGTGCTGATCTGCTGACTGACAAGCAGCGGCAACGGATCTCGGCGTTGTTCGCCGACGAGGCTCATCTGCAGGTGGAGGCGACCTGGGGTGTCTATCAGGCGATGGTCGCCGCCTACCGAGACCCGGACCGAGCGACTGGCAAAACGAAGATGCAGAAGTTGATCGACGCGCTCAGCGCGGCCGTTCCGGCTGCTCTGGTCGAGGTGCGCACGCTCGGCCGGACGTTGAAGCAACGGGCCGGCGACGTCCTGGCCTACTTTGCCCGACCGGGTACCAGCAACGGACCGACCGAGGCGATCAACGGCCGACTTGAGCACCTACGCGGATCGGCGCTGGGCTTTCGGAACCTCACCAATTACATCGCCAGATCACTGTTGGAGACCGGCGGGTTCAGGCCCGGCCTACACCTTCGATTGCGATGAGCCCGTTTGTCACAGTGGAGGGAACACGCGATCCCTGCGGGCGGCCTCAGAGCTGAGGGCAATGACCACCGAGAAAAGGACATCCCCATGAGCAACAGGACCATTGTCATTACCGGGGCCAGCGACGGGATCGGGGCCGCCGCGGCCCGGGTGCTCGCAGACCAGGGCGAGCAAATTGTCCTGGTCGGACGTAGCCCGGCCAAGACCGCGGCAGTCGCCGCCGAGACGGGCGGACCCTATTACGTGGCCGATTTCACCGACCTCGCGCAGGTACGAGACCTCGCCGCAAAACTGACCGCCGCCTTCCCGCGGATCGACGTCCTCGCGAACAACGCCGGTGGGATCATGGGCGACCGGACGGTCACCACCGACGGGTTCGAGAAAACCTTTCAGGTCAACCACCTCGCCCCCTTCCTGCTCACCCACCTGCTTACCCCGACCCTGTTAGCCAGCAGAGCAGCGGTCCTGCAGACCTCCAGCATCGCCGCGCAGCGCTACGGCAACATCGACATTGAGGACCTGCAGAACGAAAAGTCCTACTCCCCGAATAAGGCCTACGGCGATAGCAAACTTGAGAACATCTTGTTCACCAAAGATTGAACCGCCGTTACCGCCAAAAAAGGTCTCAGCGCGGTCGCGTTCCACCCCGGCAACGTCGCCTCCAACTTCGCTAACGACACCACAAGCTCGCTGCGCTTCGCCTACCGAACCCCTCTCAAGCACATCGTCTTGATCAGTCCCGAGAAAAGCGCCAAGACATTGACCAGGCTCGCCGACGGCATCCCCGGCACCACTTGGCAGCCCGGGGAGTACTACGAGAAAAATAAGGCCGCCCACACCTCCCCCCCGGCAGCGGACACCGCCCTCGCCGCCGCCCTCTGGGACCGAAGCACAGAGATTCTGGAACTCTAGTAGTACTTGTTAGGTCGGCTGCCGCCGCCTGGACGCCATCGGGTCCCCTTCCGTCACGTGACATTTGTGCTGATCGAGGACTGTCAGAACTCCGGTGTAACTGATCTTGGTGTCCGACACGCCGATCTCATCGTCGGCGGCGACCGAGTCGTGGTCCGCAACGCAGTCAGCGGCACACACAATGGCGCGTTCATGGGGCACCAGCCCACGGGGCGGCGATTGGAGATGCGCACGATGGACATCCACCAAGTCCGCGACAACCGGATCGTCGTCACCTGGCACCTGGAGGACTTCGCCGGCCTGATGGCGCAGCTCACCGCCCCCGCCGAATTGCCCGTCCGGCAGCAGCTAGATGTAGAACCCGCCCAGGCGGGTATGAACGAAGGTCCCGAGTCGACGCCCATGCATCTGACAACCGGGGCGGAGCTGGACGTCAGGCGAGCCCGAGGTGGTTGGTTCGAGTCATTAGCTCGGCGATGCGGGCCTCGATGTCGTCGAGCACCCGGTGGTGGGCAAGGCCGGTGTCGGCATGCCGGGCCAGCCGAGAGGTGGAGTGCGGAATCATCGGCTCGATCGGGTACGGAAGGTGTCCCCACTGGTTGATCGGCGGGAACAACGGCGCATCGAGCGTTCTGTCGTCGATGGCTTTCGGCGCGTGGCAGGGGTGGTGGCTGGCGGAGGTGACCTCTTCGGCGTCTTTGAAGAGCGTCTTCAACCGCTTGTGTCGGGTCTCGACATCCAGGACTCGCCGCCAGCGCACCAACGTGCACGGACCGCACAACACTGGATCGGCAGCTGCCTCGATGACATGCGTCGCGCCGTGCTGATCGGTAACCGTCGCGACGCCGTCACCGATT
>CAXSEW010000536.1:0-3292 GCA_964236185.1 uncultured Nakamurella sp.
CCTTCGGTATGATGGCCGGCGGTGTGGCCGGCGCAGTCGCCGCGGGCCTGTCCAAGATCACCGGTTCACCCGGCGCCCTGTTCTTCACCGCGGCGTGCGCCATTGCCGGCGGCGTGCTGTGCCTGCGGATTCCGGCGTGGGTGGAGTCGACCGAGGGCGAGGTCCCGGTCAAGGAGGCCGGCAGCGGGACGCGGTCGAAGGGCTTCCCGCAGATCGTCACGGCGACCCTCTGGGCCAACAGCATGATCCGGGTGGAGACCGGGTTCCTGGCGCTGTTCATCGCATTCGTGGTGAAGAGCCAGTACCCCGCACCACAGCACAGCGCGTTCACCCAGCTCCTGCTGCTCGGGGTGGTCGGCGGCGCGGCCGGCGTTGGCGGTTTCGTCGGCAACACCATGGGCGCCCGGCTGACGCTGTCGGCCCCCGAGACCATCTCGATCTTCGCGCTGGTCAGCGTGCTGGTGTCGACCATCGTCGCCGTGCTGGTCCCCGGTCTGGCGACCGCCGCGATCGTCGGGTTCGTCGGTTCGACCGCATCCGCACTGGCCAAGGTGAGCCTGGACTCGGTCATCCAGCACCACCTGCCCGAGGAGAGCCGCGCGTCCGCGTTCGGCGTCAGCGAGTCGGTGCTGCAGCTCGGCTGGGTGTTCGGCGGCGTGGTCGGCCTGCTGCTGGGCGGGGTCTGGACCTTCGGGCATGCCAGCGTGTACGCCATCGGTTTCGGCACCATCACGCTGCTGCTGGTGGTCGGCCTGGTGCAGAGCTACCTGGTCCGCTCCGGACGCACGATGGTGCCGAAACTCCGCCGGCGGGCCGGGGGGCCCTCACGCCGACCGATGAAGAGCAAGAACACCGGCAGGGCCCGAGGAACCGGCCGGGCCGGGGATACCGATCGGCTGAGCCGACCGGCACCTACCGCCACCACCCACCCGCCGGCGGTCGAGGCCGACTCGCCTCGACGCCGCCCGCGCAAAGCGGGGGGCGACCGATGATCCACCGGCTCCGTTCGCTGGTGATCGCCGGTGCGCTGGGTACGGCCGGCCTGCTGCTGACCGGCTGCACGGCACCACACCCGACCGTCACGTTCTACGGCGACCGGAACGCCGTCACCGTCGAGCCCGAACTGTGGTGCACCATCAACAGCACCGCCCTCACGGTCGACTGCCCACCGGGGGCGCAGAACACCGCCAACGACGGCGTGTTGACGATGGGGACCGACCAGGCACTGCAGATCAACGTGCCCGGCGAGGTGGCGGAGGCACCCTGGTTCGTCACGTTCGCCTACCGCGATGCGGCCGGCAAGGTGCAGACCGAACGCTCCGAAGTCGTCTCGGACGGCCGGCTCTCCTACACGCTGCCCTCCCGCGGGCCCGGCAGTCAGCTGATCCGGGTGGAACTCGACTCCGGGCTGTTGCCCACGCAGGCCGCCGACGGCAGCACGGTGATCAACGCAGCGCGGGTCTGGGTCCTGGCGATCGCCCCGAAGGCCGCGGGCGCCGACCGATAGCACCAGATGCGCGGCCTGCCGAGACGACGAAGCCGCGGCCTCCAGTAGAGAGGCCGCGGCTTTCGGCATCGCACGCAGTGTGCGCACTCGTCGAACGCGTCAGGATTCGAGCTCCGAGGCCACGGCGCGCAGCACTGTCGCCAGGCGGCCGCCCATGGCCCGGTCGGGATAGCGCCCGCGACGCAGGTCGGGCAGCGCCTTCGACTCCAGCATCTTGATCATGTCGTCGACCAGGCCGTGCAGCTCTTCTGCCGGGCGGCGGGTCGCCGCGACCACGGACGGCGGCGTATCGATCAGGACCACCTGCAGCGCCTGCGGCCCGCGGCGGCCGTCGGCCACCCCGAACTCGACCTTCTGGCCCGGTTTGAGCGCCGCAACGCCCGTGGGCAACGCCGAAGAACGGACGTGCACGTCGTCACCGCCCTCTTGGGCGATGAAGCCGAAACCCTTGTCCGCGTCATACCATTTCACCTTGCCGGCCGGCACCCGACTCACCATCTCTCCGCTGAAACGCTTTGTCTGCGACCACGAAGGCCACGAACCCGCACCGCTGTGCAGGCACAACCATCAACAGTACTGGTGGCCGGACACCCCCGAGTTCGCCCAGCGCCACCGGCGACTGACCCCGGCTATCCTCGAAGGCGTGTCCAGCCCAGGCCCGTCCGTCTCACGTCCGTCCGATGCGCGTTCGTCCCGCTCCGACCTGCCTGCCACGGGCGCCGAACGGGCCGCTCGGGCCGACGGCCGCGCGTCGCCGCGCGCGAAGGACCGCCGCAAGGCCGCACCGCTGGCGAAGATCGGCATGGTGTTGTTCGCAGTCGGCCTGGTCGCCATCTTCGCCGACTTCGTCCTGTTCGCGGCCGGGTCGCACGACCTGCCGCTGTGGCTGAACCTCACCGCGATGTTGGCGCCGGTCGGACTCGGCCTGGGTCTGATCGGCGTGGTGAAGGAAAACCGCGCCGCCTCCCCCGCGCTGGCCGCGCGTCGCGCCGCCGCCAAGGCCGCCGACAGCTAGCCCCCACCGGTGCTGTCGCCGGTCGCTCGCTCCGTCGGTAGTGCGCACGTACGGCTGGAGCCGTTGGCGACCGCGCGCCGGGTCAGTGAACGGTGGCCAGCAGGTACGAGTCGAGCCACTCCGGGAACTTCGTCAGGTCCTCGAGAATGACGTCGGCACCCGCTGCCGCCAGGTCCGCCGCGCTGATCGGGCCGGTGGCGACTGCTACCGCCAGCGCGTCCGCGGCCCGGGCACCGTTGATGTCGCCCAGGTGATCGCCGACGTAGACCTCCGCGCCGTACTCCTGCAGCGCGACGGCCTTTCCGATGCTCCACAGATCGCCCACGACGGCCGCCACCTCGACGCCCATGGCGTCCAGGTGAGCCCGTGCGGTCGGCCCGTACTTCGCCGTGACCACCACTGCGCGCCCGCCCCGCGCTCTCACCGAGTTGAGGGCGGCGACCGCGCCAGCCATCGGGACGGTCCGCGGAATCGCGATGCCCGGGTAGATGGCGCGGTACCGGGCCACCATGGCGTTCACCTGATCGGTGTTCAGGTGGTAGCGGGCGAGTTCGTGAGCCAGCGGCGGGCCGAGACGACTGGCGAATCCGACACCATCGAGGGGCAGACCGAATTCCTTGCCGAGCACGTCGAAGACCTCGATCATCCCGGCGCGCGGGTCGATCAAGGTCATGTCGAGGTCGAAACCGATCGTGAAACTCACCGACCCAGGGTAAAGGCGACGAGCCGCTGCACCGGACGGTCGGCGAGCTCGATGCCCGAAGGTGATC
>CAXSEW010000537.1:0-3284 GCA_964236185.1 uncultured Nakamurella sp.
GCCCCGACGATGGCCTGCCACATCAGGTTGGCCAGCGGCCCGTCAGGTAGCGGAGCGAGCCGGTTCCACTGCCGCACAGCTTCGGCCCATTCCGCGGCCACCTCGGAGATCACCGAGATACGCGCCCGGACGTCCTCGCCGCGCTTGGTGTCATGAGTCGACAAGCTGGTCATGGTGTGCGGCGTCGATGACCAGCGCAACGCCTGCAGCGCATGAAATCTCGCCGGCGTCACGGCGAATTCGGTTGGCTCGGCGCCGACTTCGGTCAGGCTGGTGAGCCGGGTCCACCGGTAGAAAGCGGTGTCCTCGACGCCCTTGGCCATCACCATGCCGGACGTCTGCTGGAACCGGGTGCTGAACTCGGTCCCGGTCTGCTGCAGCCGCTGCCCGATCGCCTCGAGAGCCGCGGCCAGGGCGGGGCGCCGGGCCGTCGCGGTGGACAACGCGTGCTGCAGATCGGCATAGCCGTCGGGCAGGTACGTCCGGTACACCGCGAACGAGGACAGCAGTTCGGCGATGGCATCGTCGGCCTGCTCGATGTCGGGCACCAGCCGCCCGAGCCGCAGCACCTCCGAGCGCAGAATCCCGTCGGCGACGGCCCGCTTCGTCGAGCCGGTCATCGCCTCCCAGTCGGCGTGCACCCCGTCGCGCAACTCGGTGTCCAGGTCGTCGAGCACCCACTCGCCGGCCGGGTCGACGAACAGCCGGTCGACGATCGCCAGCGCGTCGTACCCGGTGGTGCCGTCGCACTGCCAGTCCGCCGGTAGCCGCTCGTCGCCTTCCAGGATCTTCTCGACCAGCACGTACCGGCGGCCGACCAGCGCCCGCAGGTCGCGGAGATAGCCGGCCGGGTCGGCCAGCCCGTCGGGGTGATCGATGCGCAGGCCGTCCACCCACCCGTTGTCGATCCACCGCTTCACCTCGGCGTGCGACTGGGCGAAGACCTCCGGCAGCTCCACCCGGATACCGGCCAGGGTGCTGACGGCGAAAAAGCGCCGGTAGTTCAGCTCGGCATCGGCCCGACGGTAGTTCACCAGCTCGTAGTGCTGGCGGTCGTGCACCTGCTGCGGAGTGCCGCCGGTGGTGCCGGCGGCGATCGGGAAGTGATGCTCGTAATAGTGGAGCTCGTCGCCCACCACCTCCAGCGCGTCCAGCTGGTCGACGCCGTCGCCCAGGATCGGTACCCGGATCCGGCTGTTGCCGAATGCCCAGTCGATGTCGAAAGCCCCGGCGAACGGCGACTTCTCACCATTGGTCAGGACGTCCCACCACCACAGTGACTGCTTCGGCGTGGCCACTCCGACGTGGTTGGGCACGACGTCGGCGAGGACACCGAGGCCGGCGTCGTGGGCGGCTCGGCCGAACTCGGCCAACTGCTGCTCACCGCCGCGGGCGGTGTCGGTCCGGCCGTGGTCCACGACGTCGTACCCGTGGTCCGAACCAGGCTCGGACTCCAGCATCGGCGACAGGTACGCCCAGTCGACGCCCAGCCGGGCCAGATAGGGCACCATGCCGGTGGCCACGCCGAGCGGGCTGGTCGGAGTGACCTGGATCCGGTAGGTGGACTGCGGCAACCGCGGCGATGGGGCGGCTGGGTTCGCCGTGCCCGTGGCGGCCCGGGTCATTCGGAGGTGTCCTCTGTCTTCCGCTTACGGGGTGCGCGCGGCGTCGTGGACCGCTTTCGCTTGGGTTTCGCCGGTGGCTCGTCGGCCGGCTTCTCGTCCTCGGCGGGCTCGGACCCCGGGGGGTCCGACGCCTCGGTCGGTGGCACCACCACCTGCTCCACCGGAGCGCTCTGCTGCGCCTCGGCCGTCGGGACCGGCACCGGCGGCACCGCCGGCACTGCTGCGGCGGGCGCGGTCAGCGCTGTCGGAAGGGCGGCTTCCGCGAGCGCCTGCAGCACGACGAGTCCCTTGCCGGGCACCGACATCACTCCGCCGGCCCCGATCGGCTCCGCTGATGCCGGCATGCCGGCGGTGTCGACCACACAGTTCCAGGCGGGCGCGTATTCCTCCGGGGGCAGGGTGAAGTCGAGGTTCTGGTCATGGGCGTTGAACAGCAGCAGGAACGAGTCGTCGATGATCTGGGTACCGCGCCGGTCCATTCCGCGAATACCGTTGCCGTTGAGGAAGACTCCCACCGATCGGCCAAAACCGGAGTCCCAGTCCTCGGGCGTCATCACCGCGCCACTGGGGTTGACCCAGACGATGTCCGGCAGCGGCTCACCCTCGCCGCGGGCGACCGGTCGGCCGTCGAAGAATCGACGACGCCGGAAGGTCTGGTGCTGGCTGCGCAGCCGGGCGATCGATGCGGTGAATTCGATGAGAGCCAGATCGGCGTGCTCCCAGTCGATCCAGGTCAGTTCGGTATCCTGGCAGTAGGCATTGTTGTTGCCCTGCTGGGTGCGGCCCAACTCGTCGCCGTGGGCGATCATCGGAACGCCCTGCGACAGCAGCAGGGTGGCGAGGAAGTTCCGGCGCTGGCGGTTCCGCAGATCCAGCACCGTCGGGTTCTGGCTCGGGCCTTCCTCGCCGCAATTCCACGACCGGTTGTGCGATTCGCCGTCGTTGTTGTTCTCGCCGTTGGCTTCGTTGTGCTTCTCGTTGTAGGAGACGAGGTCGTCGAGGGTGAAACCGTCGTGGGCGATGACGAAGTTGATCGAGGCAACCGGACGGCGACCCGAGGTCTCGTAGAGATCCGCGGATCCGGTCAGTCGGGAAGCGAACTCGCCGAGCGTTGCCGGTTCGCCGCGCCAGAAATCGCGCACAGTGTCGCGGAACTTCCCATTCCATTCCGTCCACTGGGGCGGGAAGTTGCCGACCTGGTAGCCACCGGGACCGAGGTCCCAGGGTTCGGCGATCAATTTGACCTGGGAGACGATCGGGTCCTGCTGCACGAGTTCGAAGAATGCGGACAGCCGGTCCACGTCGTAGAATTCCCGGGCCAAGGTCGCCGCAAGATCGAAACGGAATCCATCCACGTGCATCTCGGTGACCCAGTAGCGCAGCGAGTCCATCAACAACTGCAGCGAGTGCGGATGCCGGACGTTGATGGAGTTGCCGGTCCCGGTGTAATCCATGTAGTACTGCTCGGCGTCCTCGACAAGCCTGTAGTAGGCGGCGTTGTCGATACCACGGAAAGATATGGTGGGGCCCAGGTGGTTGCCCTCGGCCGTGTGGTTGTAGACCACATCGAGAATGACCTCGATACCGGCGGCGTGCAGCGCCTTCACCATCGCCTTGAATTCCTGGACCTGCTGGCCGCGGTCGCCGAACGCCGAATAG
>CAXSEW010000538.1:0-3268 GCA_964236185.1 uncultured Nakamurella sp.
TGGTACCTGCTGACGCTGATCATGGGCGCGATCTTCGTGCTGGGTCAGGCGAACGAGTATCACACCCAGGTGATGCACGGGACGACGTTGTCGTCCTCGGCGTACGGGACGGTGTTCTTCCTGACCACCGGATTCCACGGCCTGCACGTGATCGGCGGGTTGATCGGCTTCGTCATCCTGCTGGGCCGCACCAAGTTGTCGAAATTCACGCCGGCCCAAGCCACCAGCGCGATCGTGGTGTCGTACTACTGGCACTTCGTCGACATCGTCTGGATCGGGCTGTTCTTCACGATCTATCTCGTGCAGTGAAAAAGCATCCGAACGGGTCCACCCAGTCGTATGACGTTCTGCCCCTTCGCAACAGGAGTACGAGGTGCCCCGCATGACACGACGTTCGGCGCCGAGCCGTTCCTCGAAGCCCGTCCGGGTCTCGGGGCGTCATTCCAAGACCGCTCGCCGGATCACCGGTGGGCTGGCGTTGCTGTTCGCGCTGGTGGCGATGGGCTTCGCCTACTCAGCTCTCCAGCCACACCCGCAGACGGCGTCAGCCGCTCCAGCCACCACCCAGGACATTGCGCAGGGCAAGGCGCTGTTCCAGGGCAACACCTGCATCACCTGCCATGGCGCCAATCTGCAGGGGGTGACCGGCCGCGGGCCCTCCCTCGTCGGTGTCGGCCAGGCCGCCGTGTACTTCCAGGTGTCGACCGGCCGCATGCCGCTGGCGCAGCAGGGTGCGCAAGCCCCCCGCAAGGACCCGCAGTTCAGCGAGGAACAGATCCAGGACATCGGGGCCTACATCGAGTCCAACGGCGGCGGACCGGCGGTCCCACAGGTGGCTGATTCGGTACTGATCGACACTGCGAACCTGGCCAAGGGCGCTGATCTGTATCGCCTGAACTGCGCGTCGTGCCACAACTTCACCGGCCAGGGCGGTGCCCTCTCGCAGGGCAAGTACGCCCCGGCGTTGGACCAGGCGACCAACAAGCAGATCTACGCGGCCATGCTGTCCGGCCCGGAGAACATGCCGCAGTTCTCGGACGGTCAGCTCACGCCCACGGAGAAGAAGGCGATCATCACCTACGTCCAGAACTCCAAGGCGACCGTCGACCCGGGTGGCTACAACTTGGGTGGGTTCGGACCCGCGCCAGAGGGTCTGGCGGCATTCCTCGTTGGAATGGGCGCACTTGTCGCCCTCACGCTGTGGATGGGGGCCAGAGCATGAGTGAGCATCGCAGCGAGGCACGAGCAAGGAGCGGAGCGAATCGACCGATGAGCGCTTGCGCGAAGAGCATGGACGCAGCATGAGTACGCACAGCGACATCGTCCCGCCTACCGAGGACGAGCTGAAGGGCATGACCACCGAGGAGCGCACCCGGCTGGGTGCCGCCCTCGACGGGGTGGACTTGGTCGAGTACGGCGAGCGGTACATCCCCGGTTCTCCGGCGGACAAGCGAGCCGAGCGTTCGGTGGCCAAGTGGTTCCTGCTGGCTGCTCTCTTCGCCTTGGCTTCCGTCGTTGTCTTCATCGTCTGGCCGGCTGGGTATCGCGATGCGTACTCCGGTCATGACCAGGTCCTCTATGCCCTGTTCACACCGCTGCTCGGCGTCACACTCGGTGGCTGCGTCCTGTTCTTCGGGGTAGGTGTCATCTCGCTGGCGAAGAAGATCGCGCCACACGAGGTCGCGGTGCAGCAGCGACACCAAGGCATGTCCGACGAGACCGACCGGTACACGCTCGGCGCCGAGATCGTGGACACCGTCGATAAGATGGGCGTCGTCAAGCGCCGCGGTCTGCTCAAGTCGGCGCTGGCCCTGTCGGGTGGAGCCCTTGGCCTGGCCATCCTGGTGCCGGTGCTCGGCGGGTTCATCAAGAACCCGTGGGCCAAGGGCCCGAAGTCGGATCTCTGGGTCACTTTGTGGGCGCCGATCACCAACCCGGACAACACGGTGACCAAGGTCCGGCTCACGCAGGTCGACGGCGCGCCGATCCGACCGTCGGACGTCGACGCGGGCGGCCTGGTCACTGTTTTCCCCGGCGTTCCCGGCGGCTCGAGCGCCGCGGATTCTCCGGTGATGTTGTTCCGCCTCAGGCCCGGCGCGACGGTGAAGATCCGTAACGGCCAGGACGGTTATGAGTACGGTGACTATTACGCCTACTCGAAGATCTGCACGCATGTCGGCTGCCCGGTGTCGCTGTACGAACAGCAGACCGGTCGCATCCTGTGCCCCTGCCACCAATCGCAGTTCGATGTGTTCGACGGAGCCAAGCCGATTTTCGGTCCGGCCGCGCGTCCGTTGCCACAGCTGCCGATCGGACTCGACTCCGAGGGGTACTTCGTCGCCGAAAACGACTTCGTCGAGCCGGTAGGACCCGGCTTCTGGGAGTCGGACCAAGGCAGGAAAAATCAAGGCTCGCACCCGAAGGGCAGTACAACCTGATGAGCAGTCTCACCACGCGCACCAAGAAGAAGAGCAACGCGCTGCTCAAGTCCGGGCTCGACGGGGCGGATGTCCGCTACCACGGTGCCCGGCCGCTGCGCACCGCCATGAACAAGGTTTTCCCGACGCACTGGTCGTTCATGTTGGGTGAGGTCGTCCTCTACTCACTGATCATCCTGCTGCTGTCGGGTGTTTATTTGACGCTGTTCTACGACGCTTCCATGGCCGAGACGGTCTACAACGGCGCCTACGACAAACTCCGCGGCGTGCCGATGTCCATGGCCTACAAGTCGACCCTCGACCTGTCGCTCGAGGTCCGCGGCGGTCTGCTGGTCCGGCAGATCCACCACTGGGCCGCGCTGATCTTCATGTGGTCGATGTTTCTGCACATGATGCGGATCTTCTTCACCGGAGGGTTCCGCAAGCCGCGTGAGGCCAACTGGGTCATCGGTGTCGTGCTGCTGGTGCTGGGCATGGCCGAGGGCTTCCTCGGATACTCGCTGCCGGACGACCTGCTGTCGGGCACGGGCCTCAGTGCCGTGTCGTCGTTCATCCTGTCCATCCCGGTCATCGGGACCTGGATGCACTGGGCGGTGTTCGGCGGCCCATACCCCGGGACGGTTGTCATCGGCCGTTTCTACGCGCTGCACATCCTGGTCATCCCGGGCGTCATCCTGGCACTCACCGCGGTTCACGTCGCGCTGGTGTGGTTCCAGAAGCACACCCAGTTCCCCGGGCCGCGAGCGACGGAGAACAACGTCGTCGGCGTCCGGGTGCTGCCGACCTTCGCCGCCAAGGGTGGCGGGTTCTTCGCAGTTGTCACCGGCGTG
>CAXSEW010000539.1:0-3263 GCA_964236185.1 uncultured Nakamurella sp.
GCGACCGATCAGCCATCAGGATCAGCAGCGCCCGCTTGTTGGGCACGTGGTGGTAGAGCGACATCGCTTCGACACCGAGCTCCTGGGCCAGCTTTCGCATCGACACGCCGGACAGACCCTGGTTCCGCGACAGTTCCAAGGCGGCTTGAACGATACGATCCCTGGTCAGCGGGACCCGTTCGGCAATCATCCACAGCCTTTCTGTCGATCCGAGAGACGGCGGTGGAGATCATGGCTGGGTTCGGTCTGGAGTCCTACCGAGGATCCCGCGATCCCTACCGAAACGTTACGGCGAAAGCTCCTGCCTTACACCGCAAGTTGTACCATGTAAGTCACTCATCGAACGGGTGATGCCGATAGCCCCGTTAGGGTCTGCCATGGGACTCAGCCGTCGGGGCGGGGAAATCGTCTCACCGGCACCTCGCTGCACGGACCACTGCCGGGCGAATTTCACCGGAGCATGAGCGCGCTCCGTCCGGGCACTTCATGTCGTCCTGCCCGCCATAACTGCGTTGTGGTGGAGTGATCCCCCACGGGCCTGCCGGGGGATGGTGGCCGGCGGCCGAGGCGATATCGTCGAGCCACCCCGACCATCTCCCAGGAGCCCGCCCGATGACCGCAGCATTGATCACCGGACCGATACCGGCCGGCGGCATGGACCACGTCGAGGTGCGCCGCGGCGTCTACCACGACTCGGTGACCCTGCTGCGGATGAGTCAGGCCGTCGGCACGGTCGCCGGCGTGCAGGCCGCGCAGATCGCGATGGCCACCCCGTTCAACCTGGAGTTCGCCGCCGGCGCCGACTTCGCCGTCCCGGACACCGCCGGGCCGAACGACCTGCTCGTCGCTGTGCGGGCCGCCGATCGATCGGGCGTCGACGCCGCCCTCGCCGCCTTGGAGGCGCTGCTGACGGCTGCCGACCGCGCCACCCGGGCACCAGGTGGTTTCGGCGCTGCGCCGGTACCGCGCTCGGTGCGGGCCGCCGCCGGCGCCGCCCCGGATGCAGCCCTGGTGCTGATCTCCGTGCCTGGGCCCGCCGTGCTGGGCGAGGCGATGGACGCCATCGTGGCCGGCCGGCACGTGATGATCTTCTCCGACAACGTCCCGGTCGAGCACGAGATCGTCCTGAAGAACGCTGCCGCCGATCGGGGAGTACTGGTGATGGGCCCGGACTGCGGCACGGCCGTGGTCGGCGGCGTCGGGCTCGGCTTCGCGAATGTGCTGACCCCGAACTCGGGCGTCGGGCCGGTCATCGGGATCGCCGCGGCGTCGGGCACGGGCGCCCAGCAGCTCACCTGCCTGTTGGACGACGCCGGAGTGGCGGTCTCCGCCGTGCTCGGACTGGGCGGCCGCGATCTGTCCGCCGCCGTCGGCGGGCGCAGTGCACTCACTGCCCTGTCGATGCTGGACGACGATCCCGGCACCGACCACATCGTGCTGATCTCCAAGCCGGCCGACCCGGCGACCGCCGATACCGTGCTGGCGGCGGCCGGCGCGGGCCGGACCCCGTTCACCGCGATGGTGCTGGGTAGCTCCGGGGACATCACGTCCGGAGTCGAGGAGTTGCTCACCTCGATCGGCGTGCCGGTGCCGCAGTGGAAGCGGTGGGGCCACCATCGCCGGCCCGCCGAATCCGTCCCGACCGGGTACCTGCGCGGCCTGTTCGCCGGCGGCACGCTGGCCGACGAGGCGATGCTCGTGCTTGCCGAGAGCGTGGGCGACATCGTCTCCAACATCCCGCTGCGCCCGGAGCTGGCCCTGCCGTCCACCGGCGGGCCGGGTCTACCCCAGCTCGCCGGACTCGGCTCGGTGGTGCTGGATCTGGGCGACGACCAGTTCACCAGCGGCCGGCCGCATCCGATGATCGACCCGACGGTCCGGCTCCAACTGCTGGCCGGCCAGGCCGCCGATCTGCAGGTGTCCGTGCTGCTACTGGACGTCGTTCTCGGGCACGGCGCCGAACCGGATCCGGCCGCCCGGCTGGCTCCGGCGATCGCCTCGGCGTTGCTGACCCGGTCCGGTGGCGGGCCGCCCCTGCAGGTGGTGGTGTCGCTGTGCGGCACCGCAGGCGATCCCCAGGACCGGGAACGGCAAGCGGCCGCGCTGGTCGAAGCCGGCGCCACCGTCTACACCTCGAACGCCATGGCCGCGCGAGCAGCCGCCGACTACGCCGCCCCGAGGAGCAGCTGATGGCGCAGAGCTGGCTGACCGGGCCGCCGGCCGTCATCACGGCCGGGATCGACCTGCTGGTGGACGCCCTGGAGGCGCAGTCGGTGGCGGTGACCGCTGTCGACTTCCGCCCGCCGCTGGACGAACCGGCCGGCACGGCGGCGGCATTATCCACGGTGCTGGCCGATCCGCGGCTGGTCGACGCCAACATGCTGGCCGCCCAGCGAATGCTGGGCGTGCGCGCCCAGCTGGTGGATGTGGTGCCCGCCTCGACGGCGCTCGGTCTGGACCCGGGCGACTTCTGCCACGCCGGTCCGCCGATCGACTGGGCCCGAGCGTCTGGCCCGCTGCGCGGCGCCCTGATCGGCGCGATGATCTTCGAAGGTCTGGCCGCGGACCCGGCGGAGGCGGAACGGCTGCTCGCGGACGGGGACGGCATCACCCTGACCCCCTGCCACGACCGGTCCGCCGTCGGCCCGATGGCCGGCGTCATCTCGCCGTCGATGTGGCTGTTCAAGCTGATCGACGCCGACTCCGACGCGGTCGCCTACTGCTCCCTGAACGAGGGCCTGGGCAAGGTGCTGCGCTACGGCGCGTTCGGGCCCGAGGTGATCGAGCGGCTCCACTGGATGGCGGCGGTACTCGGACCGGCACTGGCCGTCGCGGTTCGCGCCGCCGCACCCATCGACATCACCGCCATCGTCGGCCAGATGGTGCAGATGGGCGACGAGGGGCACAACCGCAACCGGGCGGGCACGCTGATGCTTCTCCGCGAGCTGCTGCCGGCGCTGATCTCCTCCGGGATGCCGACCGCGGACATCGCCGAAGTGGCCCGGTTCGTCGGCGCCAACGACCACTTCTTCCTCAACCTCGTGATGCCGTGCGGCAAGCTGATGGGCGACGCCGCGGCGGGTATCCCGGGGTCGAGCATCGTCACCGCGATGTGCCGCAACGGCACCGACTTCGGCATCCGGGTGTCCGGCACCGGCGACCGCTGGTTCACCGGCCCGGCGAACAAGCCGGAGGGCCTGTACCTGGGCTCGTTCTCATCCCAAGACGCCAACCCTGACATCGGTGATTCGGCGATCACCGAG
>CAXSEW010000540.1:0-3260 GCA_964236185.1 uncultured Nakamurella sp.
GTGCGGCGTAGATACGGGTGGTGACGTACTTCGGCAGCAGCGCATCCAGCAGCGCACCGGGCGCCGGTTCGAACTCGTACGCCGGTAGCAGGGGGGAGTCCGCACTGCTCTCCACGTACTCGATCTCCATCGGCGCCACCCGGCGCACCGTCGGCCGCTGGGTGATCATCGACTCGAAGTGCGTCGACACCAGGTGGATCTCGTCGATACCCGAGCCACCGTCCTCCAACTGCCCGGCCGAGCCGACCAGGAACGCCGGCAGCAGCGATTCCGCCGCTGCGACCGCGTCGTCATAGGTGGGCTTCTCCGAGAAGCCGGTCCACGAGTCGGCGATCGCGCGCTGCCGGAAGTTGAAGTAGCCGACACCCTTGCGCCCGATGACGTAGTAGACCGGCTCCTTGCCCTGCGAACGCAGCAGCGAGCTGAGTTCTTCGGTGGCCTTGAGCGCGTTGGCGTTGTAGCCACCGGCCAGCCCGCGATCGGAGGTGACCACCAGGATGCCGGCGCGCTTGGCATCCTGGCGCTCGGTCAGCAGCGGGTGGTCCAGCGTCGACGCGGTGGCCAGCGCGGTTAGCACGTCGGTGATCTGTGCCGAGTACGGCGCCGCCGCGAGCACCTTGGCCTGCGCCTTCGCGATGCGGGAGGTGGCGATCATCTCCATCGCCTTGGTGGTCTTCTGCGTCGACTGGACGGACTTCACCCGCTGACGCAGCACCCTTACCTGCGCTGCCATTACTTCTGCGGAGCAGGCTTTCGGACCTGCACCTTCTCCTGCCCGACCTGCGAGGCGTCCATGGCCTTGAACTTCTCCTCGCGGCCCAGGACGTTGCCCTCCGACGTGGTGAAGGATTCGGCGAAGTCGCCGAAGGCCTTCAGCAGCGCGTCCTCGGTGTCCTTGCTCAGGTCGCGTTCGGTGCGGATCGTCTCGAGCGGGCCGCCCGGCGCGTGCCGCAAATACTGCAGGAACTCGCCCTCGAAGCGGCGGATGTCCTCCACCGGCACCCGGTCAAGGTGGCCTCGGGTACCGGCCCACAGCGAGACGACCTGCTCCTCCACCGCGAACGGCGAGAACTGCGGCTGCTTGAGCAACTCGACCAGCCGGGACCCGCGGGACAACGCCCGCTTGGACACCGCGTCGAGATCGGAACCGAAGGCCGCGAACGCTTCTAGCTCGCGGTAGGCGGACAGGTCCAGGCGCAGCGTCCCGGACACCTTGCGCATCGCCTTGACCTGGGCGGCGCCGCCGACCCGGGACACCGAGATGCCGACGTTGACGGCGGGGCGGACACCGGAGTTGAACAGGTCACCCTCGAGGAAGCACTGCCCGTCGGTGATCGAGATGACGTTGGTCGGGATGTACGCAGAGACGTCGCCGGCCTTGGTCTCGATGAGCGGCAGGCCGGTCATCGAACCGCCGCCGAGCTCGTCGGACAGCTTCGCGCAGCGCTCGAGCAGGCGGGAGTGCAGGTAGAAGACGTCGCCCGGGTAGGCCTCGCGCCCCGGCGGGCGGCGTAGCAGCAGCGAGATCGCCCGGTAGGCCTCGGCCTGCTTGGACAGGTCGTCGAAGATGATCAGAACGTGCTTGCCCTGGTACATCCAGTGCTGGCCGATGGCCGAACCGGTGTACGGCGCCAGCCACTTGAACCCGGCTGAGTCGGACGCCGGGGCCGCCACGATGGTGGTATATGCCAGCGCGCCGGTGTCCTCCAGCGACTGCCGGATACCGGCGATCGTGGTGCCCTTCTGGCCGATCGCCACGTAGATGCAGCGGACCTGCTGTTTCGGGTCGCCGCTCTCCCAGTTGGCCTTCTGGTTGATGATGGTGTCGACGCAGACGGCGGTCTTGCCGGTCTTGCGGTCACCGATGATCAACTGACGCTGGCCGCGCCCGATCGGGGTCATCGTGTCGATGGCCTTGATACCGGTCTGCATGGGTTCGCTGACCCCTTGCCGCTCGACGACGGATGCCGCCTGCAGTTCGAGGGCCCGGTTCTCCGTCGACTCGATCTCGCCCAGTCCGTCGATCGGCTGGCCGAGCGGGTTGACCACGCGACCGAGGAAGGCGTCGCCCACCGGTACCGACAGCACCTCGCCGGTGCGGGTGACCTGCTGGCCCTCCTGCAACGTGTTCGCGTCGCCGAGCACCACGGCACCGATGGTCCGCACGTCGAGGTTCAGCGCCACCCCCAGCACGCCGCCGGGGAAGGACAGCAGCTCGTTCGCCATCGCCGACGGCAGACCCTCGATGGTGGCGATGCCGTCACCCGTGCTCGCGATGATGCCGACCTCCTGGCGCGTCACCTCGGGCGAGTATTCGGAGACATAACCTTCGATCGCGGAGCGGATCTCGTCCGCGGAGATCATCAATTCGGTCATCGCGTTCCCGTTCTGTGTCGTACTGCTGGATACATCAATGTTTCGCTACGTCCAGTGTCCTGCATCGCCGGCAACGCGCTCAGCCGGCCAGCCGACGGCGAAGGTCGTCGAGACGTCCGGCCACGCTGCCGTCGATGACCTCGTCGCCGACCCGCACCCGCATGCCGCCGCGCAGCCCGGGCTCCACCAGCACATGGGCCGACACCGGCCGACCGTAGATCCTGGTGAGCGCTGCGAGCAGCCGCGAGTTCTGCTCGGGCGTCAGAGCCACCGCCGACTGCACGGTCGCGACGATCTTGTCCTTGCGCTCGGCGGCCTGGGTGACGATCTCGCCGACGCCGTGCGAGAAAGATCGTCCGCCGGGATCGCGGGCCAGCTGTTCGAGCAACTCGGAGGTCAGCGGATTGGCGCGACCCTCCAGCAGCCGCTGGACCAGCGAGGCGCGGGCGTCACCCGTCGTGGTTGGATCGTCCAGCAGCACGGACAGATCGGGCGTGCCCTCGACGATCCGTCCGAACCGGAACAGCTGGTCCTCGACCTCGTCGAGCTCACCGGAGCGTTCCGCGCGGAGGAACATCGCGGTGCGACCGAGCCGGACGAGCCCATCGGCCAGATCGCGCCCGGACGCCCACGACTGGCGAACCGTGAAGTCGACGATGGCCGACGCCGGCTCGCCGATCTTGCCCGACAGCAGACTCGACATCACCCCTGCGCGGTGTTCCACATCGGTGGTGGCCTCGGCCAGCGTCCGGCGCAGCACCGGCTGCGACAACAGCAGATGACCGACGTTGGACAGATCCGAGCCCAACGCGCCCAGGCCGGCGTCGTCCAACGTCGCCGCCTGCTGCAACAGCCGCGTAGTCGCGGCGGCGAGCGCGTCGGTG
>CAXSEW010000541.1:0-3238 GCA_964236185.1 uncultured Nakamurella sp.
CGCGCTCCACGCTGCCGTGCTGGCTGCCACCGTCGAGCTCCGGCCCACCGAGTCGTCCCTGAAGTCCAGCCGGACAGGGGTTTCCAGCTCGCTGGCCGAGTTGCAGAGCCAGCTGTCGGCAGCCGGTCACGACTACCGCCCGGAATGGGAGTCCGACGACGACATCATTCTGGTCAGAGTGGCCGATGAGCAAGGGTTCTCCGCCATCGGCGAATTCGCCGAGCGCATCGCCACCGCTCGGAAGGACCAGGAGCAGATGCTGACGGAATCCGAACGACGGGTCCTCGAGGACGCGCTCCTGGGTCGACTCGCCCAGCAGATTCACGAGCGCACCACCGACGCCCGGGACCTGATCGGCGCCATGAACACCGAAATGCGTAGCCGTCGCATGTCGTCCGGGGCCACGGTCGGTATCGGTTGGGAGCAGGCCGATGGCCTGGAGACGGAGCAGCGAGCGGTGTCCCGGCTGATGGACCGGGAGGCGAGCCTGCTGTCGACGGAGGAGCTGGCCCGGATGCGGGCGCAATTCGCCTCCCAGATCAAGAATCTCCGCGCCGCCAGACCCGACCGGCCCTATGCCGAGATCCTGGCCGACGCCCTGGACTACCGGCACTGGCGGACTTTCGCGCTCACCCTCGTCGGGCCCGACGGTCGGGAGGATCGGCTGACCCAGGCCCGCCACAGCACCCTGTCCGGTGGGGAGCAATCGGTCTCACTCCACCTGCCGCTGTTCGCGGCTGCCCATGTGATGTTGCAGTCGGCCGCACCGCATGCGCCGCGGTTGCTCGCGCTGGACGAGGCCTTCGCCGGCATCGACGACCCGGGCCGCAGCGAGCTTCTCGGACTCACCGCACAGTTCGACCTCGACCTGTTCATGACCGGGTACGACCTGTGGGCGACCTACGCAACGGTCCCCGGCTGCGCCCACCACGACCTGTCGCATTCCGCGATGGAGCACACCGTCAGCGCCCTGCTGCTCGTCTGGGACGGCGCCAAGATCCTCGCCGACGCCCAGACTGCCGGCGGCAGCGGGGATCTGGCCGTCGAGTTGGGACCGCCCGGAACTCGTCGGGTGCCGCCCCTGCCGGAATCGGATCTGCTGTGACCAACGTGGAGCCGCTGCGCACCCCGGTATGGGAGCGGCTGCTGACGCTGGCCCGGCGTCGGCTCGAGCGTGACGGGGGCGAGCTCACCGGTTCTGTTCGGCTGACCGACCCGAGTGACGACGAGCGCAAGTTGATCATCGGAATGACCGGCATGCACCGCTCGGCGGCCGTCAAGTCCGTGAAGATCCACCTGGGCGATCTGGACGCCGCTGTCGACCAGACCTACGGTATGTCCCTGGTGGCAGCACTCGCCGTCTTGTCCGGACCGGTACGCAACCGGCCACCGGAGCGCTCCGAAGAGGCCGGGGCGAAGGACGCCGTCGAGCAGGACGCCCGAAGCCGCGTCGGTCAGCACGCGAGCGAGCCGTGGTTCGACACGTTTCTCCAGCAGCTGGGCACTGACGGCACCATCGCCCGGCTGGTCCGGCGGGGTGATGGCGACCAGCTCGGCTGGGCCAGCCAGATGCTGGCCCTACTGCCGCAGACCGCTGCCAGGGTGCCGATCTCCGTTCCGGTACTTGCGGAGCGGGCGACCGGCAACACCAAAGCGTTGTCGGGTACGCCGATCGCGACGCTGGTACTGCGAGGCCTCGCTGCCGGGCGGGATCCCCGGCTCCGGTCACCGCCGATGCCCGGCGGAGCCTGTGGGAGTCGGCCGGGGTCATTCTGGACGACCTGGCCAGCCAGGTGCTCGTGGTCGGTCTCCGACCCAAGGAAGACCACGTGGTCGCCGATTGGCTGCGCGACGCCGCCGATTTCGGGATCCCGTTCCGGCTCACCCTGCACCAGCTCAGCGGTGACACCATTGCGTTGAAGCAGCCGCACCTGTTCGTCTGCGAGAATCCTGCGGTCCTGCGGGCTGCCGCAGCGGAGCTGGAGGACAACTGCGCACCGCTCATCTGCACCGAGGGTCAGCCCTCTGCCGCCTGCCATCGACTGCTCGATCGGGCGAAGGGTGTCGTGCACTGGCGTGGTGACTTCGATTGGACGGGGCTGCGCACCACGGCGATGGCCATCGACCGGTACGGGGCCGTGCCCTGGCGGATGGGTAGTGCGGACTACCTGGCCGCCCTCGATGGGCCACTGGTGGAGACGGAGCCGCTGAAGGGCGCCCCTGCCCCGTCGCCGTGGGATGCCTCGCTGACATCGCTCATGTCGGATCGAGGGCGGGCCGTCATGGAGGAACGGATGATTCCGGAGCTGATCGGCGATCTGCGGCTGCGATGAATCGGCCGCGATCACCGTGAGTTTCAGCGAAGTCCTGCAGCGCCCTGCCGACGCCGATTACGGTGCGTGCAGGCCGGGATCGTTCGGCCGGATGCCGACAGCGGGGGAGTTCTTCGAACATGTGGTCAACAGGACCGGTGCGCCGGTGGGCGTTGTGCAGTGTCGCCGTGCTCGCAGTCGGGGTGAGCGCATGCGGCAGCAGTGACACCGCGGGGGTGGCAACGCCCGGAACGACGGTGAGCAGCACCACCGCATCGGCTACCCCATCGACGTCGCCGTCCATCAATTCGTCCCCGGTGACCCTGTCGCCGGCATCGTCTGCTGAAAGCGCTTCGTCCGACAGCGGGTCGCTAACCGGCAGCGTCACATCGTCGGACACCGCTTCGTCGGACAGCGCGTCGTCGAGCGGCACTTCGTCGTCGGATAGTGCTTCGTCGTCGGACAGCGCGTCGTCGGAGCCAACCTCCAGTGCTGCAACCTCCAGTTCAACCTCTGGTGCTGCAACGACCACCTCCGCGAAGGCGACCGCAACGGGTCCCGTCGCACCGGTCACGAAACCCGGAACCACGGTAAAGATCGGGAAGTCGGCCGTCGTGGAGTTCGCCCTCGGCAAGAAGACTGCGACGTACTACCAGCACGGCACCATGTCGGTCACCGTCACGAAGATCACCAAGCAGTCGCCGTCGATCTTCGAAAAGCTCAAGAACAGGGACGATTTCGCCGGCTACACCCCGTATTACATCTTCGCGGACAACAAGATTCTGACGATCGAGAGCAAGTCGAAGTCTGCGCCGATCAATCCGCTGCTGGACGGCGTGCTCAAGGACGGCCGGGAGTCGGGCAGTGTCTTCGGGCTGGGCTCGCTGAAGGGCTGCGAGGACGTCTACTTCGACAAGCCAGAGGTC
>CAXSEW010000542.1:0-3229 GCA_964236185.1 uncultured Nakamurella sp.
CCGCGATCGAATCCGCGCCGGCCACCATGCCAGCGACCAGCGCAGATACCTTCAATCCGGCCGCATGACCCGGCCCGCCGGCCACCGTCAGATGACGGTCAGCCAGCTCAAGCAGGCCGGCCCTGGTCGCCAGAGCCATGGCCGGGACCAGCCCGGCGTGCGACACCAGGCTCGGCTCGGCGAACAGTATGGATCGCACGGGGAAGGCAGGGGATAGTTGCATCCGCGGGGCGCCCTTCAAGACTGGACCGATCGAACCCTAGAGAAGTCCGATCCTCCTGCCCTGCAGGCATTCCCGCCCTACGACCCGCCGGGAACCCTCAACCGATGGCGCATCCTGGGTTAAGCCCGGAGCCGCCGCCGTACTGAGTAGTTGATCTTGTGATCGGTAGTTGATCTTGAACGGGTGTTCTCCTGGGTCGATGGCATGGCTGACTGACCGGCTGGTCCGGTTTCTCCGGTAATTCCTCAGGCCTGGTGGGGCGTTGGTCGTTTGGTCAGCTGGTTGTTGGTGGCCCGATGCTGGTGGTGATCAGGTTCTGAAAACCGTTGGTCCAGGGCCAGTTGGTAGTAATCGCACCCTGCTGCGGCGAGCTGAGCGGGTGATCCTGGCGGCGATGGTGATCAGCTGCGCCCGGATGGTCGCGGTGACGGCGTTGAGGTGCTGGCCGCCGGCGGCGACGCCGACTGCGCGGGTCAGGTTGAACGCCATCGCGGCCAGGACCAGCCACCCGGAGTTGGCCATGAACCGGCCTGAGGGCAGGTGCGCCATGGGTCCGCTCGTCAGATCGGCGATGACCTGTTCGACGATCGCGTGCCGACGGTGATCGGCTTCCGCGGTCAGCATCGGCAGCGGCGAGTCGGTGAACACCGCATGATGCCGCCAGACCGGGAACAGCTCACCCTGCTCGTCGGCGATGACATGAGTCGGGTTGGCGTCGCGTACCCGCCGCACGATCAACCGGGCCGCGACCTGACCGGCCTTCCCTCTGGAAGCGAATGCGGTGAAGGAGGTCTCGGCGATCGGCGTCGGACACCCACTGATTCAATTCTTCGTCGAAGACTGCTTTGGGGTAACGGATCTTGATCCAGCTGTCGGCGGGGATCGCGGAGATGGCGGCGGTGACGGCGCGGTCCTTGCGGGCGGTGATGGAGAAGTGGGCGTCACCGCGGCGAGCCGCGGCGACGACGTCACGGCCGTAGTAGGCGCTGTCGGCCCGCAGGATCACCGCGGGAAGAAGGAGCTGATCGCGCTCACCGACGGGTACCGGGAATCCACCGAGTCCTGGGCGGGATTGCTGCGGGACAGCAAACGCCGCGGGATGCGGGCCCCGGTGCTGGCGTTGGGCGACGGTGCCCTAGGCTTCTGGGCAGCCCTGCGGGAGGTGTCCCCCGAGACCAAGGCGCAACGCTGCTGGTTCCACAAGTCCGCGAATATGCTTGCCGCACTGCCCCGCTCGGCGCATCCGGCTGCCGTTCGGGCGATGCAGGACATCTACAACGCCGAGGACGGTGACCTGGCCCGGGTCGCAGCGAAGGCGTTCGCCGACACCTACGGCGCGAAGTTCCCCAAGGCGGTCGCCAAGATCATCGACGACCTGGACGTGCTGCTCGAGTTCTACAACTACCCGGCCGAGCACTGGGTCCACCTTCACCCCACGAACCCCATCGAGTCGACGTTCTCCACCGTCCGGCACCGCACGAAGGTCACCAAAGGACCCGGTTCCCGCGCCGCCGGGCTGGCGATGGCGTTCAAACTCATCGAGGCCGCCCAGCTGCGCTGGCGGGCAGTCAACGCCCCGCACCTGGTCGCGTTGGTCCGGGCCGGTGCCCGCTTCCACCACGGCCAACTCGTTGAACGACCAGACGAAGCGGCCGCATGACCCCCGATGATCGGCTCGCGGCATCACGTGGAGCTGTGGGTGCCTGACCTGAACCGGGCCACCGAACAATGGGTTTGGCTGCTCACCGGGACGGGCTACCTGCCTTCCAGCAATGGCCAGCCGGCCGCAGTTGGCGACTCGGCCCGACCTACCTAGTCATCGAACAATCCGCGAACCTGTCCGCCGCCGACCACGATCGGATGCGGCCCGGAATTAACCATCTCGCATTCCACGCCGGCGCCCGCGGCAGCGTCGACCACCTCGCCACCCAGGCACCAGCCCATGGCTGGACGTTGCTGTTCCCCGACCGACACCCCCACGCCGGCGGTCCAGAGCAATACGCCGCCTACCTGGCCAACACCGATGAATACGAGGTCGAACACATCGCCGATGAGCTGTAATCGAAGAATCGGATCCACAGGTATTGACTATGGGAAACGGGTTGAGTCGGCCTGGGGCGCGGTGTCGGGATTGCTCCCGTTCCGTTTCCCCAGGCCGCTCGCCGAACCCGCCGTGCGTGTTTCCACGCAACGGGCTCTCCACGGTAACTGCCGTCAGGCTGGTTGTTGCAGGGCCCAGGGTGTGGGGATCCCGCCTCGGTAGCGGTACCGGGTCACCGGCACCGCTGCGAGGTCGAACAGATTGATCCCTCCCGCCGTCAATGGTTTCCACCGTCCATCAGGGCGGGTGAATTGTCGGCGGAAGTCCGTCCACGTCCAGCGATGCAAGGTTGTAAGCCACCGCGCGACCCGCCACCACACGAAGTGGGCGAGGCGGGCGAACGTGTGTTGCAGACTGCATGCCGGAAGTAGTTGGACCAGCCGCGGATGATCTGGCCGAGCCGGATCAGTACCGCTTTCGGGTCCTGCTGCGAGGACCTGTTCGTCGCGGCGCGGATCTTTGCCTTCAACGACCGGACGGGCCGGTCTGCGATGAAGGTGTAGACGTGCCACTTGTTCGTGCCCATCTTGCGGCGCCACTGGATGCGGAACCCCAGGAAGTCGAACCCATTGCTCATGTGAACGACTCTGGTCTTGGCCTCCGAGAAGGACAGTCCCATGGTCGCCAACACCTGAGCGATCTCTTCGCGAAGGTCGTGGACGTCGCTCTCGTTGCCGTGCACGAGCACAGCGAGATCGTCCGCATAGCGGACGATCCGCCACGTCGGCAGACCCTTCGTGCGACGCCGCGCCCGCCTTGAAGGGGTCGACATCGTCCCGCCAGGCAGCCACGGCCCATGCAGGTGCTCATCGAGCACCGACAGGGCGATGTTGGCCATCAACGGGGACAACACGCCCCCAACGCAATGGGTAATCCTGGGTTTGGTCACCCTCCGTGTCGGCGGG
>CAXSEW010000543.1:0-3228 GCA_964236185.1 uncultured Nakamurella sp.
GGGAGCGGGAAACCCGGCGGCGGCGTGGACCTGGTTGATCGAGGAGACCCACCTGGTCAACGACGCCGCCCCGTACGTCGGCCTTCCGTCGGCTCTGCGTTCCTCCGCCGCCTCGGTCAGGTAGGCGGCGACCAGCATCGGCGACGCCGGCAACACCAGATGCCCACCCGCCACCGCCCACGCCGAAAACCGCGCCCAGTCCGACCGATACGCCGCCTTCGTCGCCGAAGAATCCACCGCCACCCACACCCGGTCCAGAGCCTGGACGGGCAGGCCGTCGCCGGGGTCGCCCGCCGCGGCGAAGGCCGGTTGAGCAGGCGGGAGGGCGGGCAGTGTCGGCGCGGCGGTCAGCGCCGGCCGCTCCCCCACCGGCTCCATCCGACCTCCTTCCGCACAGCTCATCGTTGCCGCGACGGCCCGCGACCTGCAGCTCATCGACCATACGGACCGCCTAAAAGATCTTGAACGGATCCACCGGTTCCGGGGCTAGTAACTTACATGCACTGTTGTATTGGCCAGGATAATGGAACATTATGCTAGCCACGAAAGCAGACTGTAGGTGTCAGTGACTTTCACACGCACGTCGCTCGCGCCATGCCACCATCATCGGGGCGCCTTGCCCTCTTTCAATTGGTTGGGAGCGCAGTAACGGCGTCCCTCGGGGCTCATTAGAATGCAGATATTGCACAGCACACAGGCAATGGTGGTGAGAGTGCCGTTCGATGTGCCCGGCGCGCCGTCCCATGCAGCGTGCCCCGCTCCACATCAATAACGCCAACGCGGATCAATGACGCCGTCGCACCATCGATGAATTCCGTGTTAGTGGCCCGGCGGCGCCGGCGCGGGTGCCGGCGCATTCCGGGCGTAGAGGTACCAGTAGCCACCGGCGACGAAAAGCCCAGCACCCAGTGCGTTTCCGATGAAGGCGAACATCAGGTTGAGCAGCATGTTGCCCAACGTCACCCCACCGGTGTGCAGGAACCACGCCGCCGGCAGGAAGAACATGTTGGCCACCACGTGGTCGAAGCCGAGCGCGACGAAGGCGGTGATGGGGAAGATGATCGCCAGCACCTTCCCGGCGACGTCCGTTGCTGCCAGGGTCATCCACACCGCGACACAGACCAGCCAGTTGCAGCCCACGGCGCGCAGCAACTGCTCGAGGTGGTTCTCGGTGACAGCCTTGTTCATCGCCAACGCGCCCAACCGCGCGTAACCCTGGGTCGCCGTGACGCTCCCGGTCCTGGCCAGCACACCGGTCTTGTCAGCCAGGAAGAAGGCGACGAACAACGATCCGGCCAGATTGCCGATCGTCACGAAGAACCAGTTGTGCAGCATGCGGGAGACTTTCACCCGGCCGGCGAAGACGGCGATCGGGATCAACGCCATGTTGCCGGTGACGAGTTCCGAGCCGGCGATCAGCACCAGGATCAGCCCGAGGCTGAAGGCCAGCCCGGTGACCAGGGTGATCAAACCGCCCCACTGCTCCGGTTTGAGCCCCGCTGACACGATGACCGCCAGCAGCGACGCAAAGGCGATGTAGGCGCCGGCCAGGAATCCGCCGACCAGGGCGCGCCCTGGCGGCAACGCCGCCTTCGCGATGCCGGAATCGATGGCAACAGTGGTGATCTGAGGTGGGGTGTTGTAGGTCATTCCGATCCCCTTCGCGCGGGTATCGACGGCGCTCCCGTCGATGCAGGTCGGAGCCGTCTCAGGCGTGCCGATCGCGTAACACCAATGGCCCGCTTCGACCGGTTTGAAACGTCACATCGACCTGCGTACTGACAGGCATTGGAGCGAAGGCCTTCCAACCCGGTGAGATTGCTGCCGACCGGCGCAGTCTTTACCGCCCGCTATTGCTGTATCACGGCGAGCCACCATACTGGTGCCGTCTACCGTTACGAGCTGCGCCGCATCGAAGAAAGCAGATGCCATGAACCGTCGCCACATGCTCCCCGTTCTCTTCTTCATCGTTTCCATTGCAGCATCGCTGTGCCTGTCGGTAGCTTCCCCCGCAGCTGCCGCGGTCGCCGGGCAGCGACCCGCGCCTGTCGACCGGCCCGGCCAGGGCGGCCCGGCCCGGCCGAATGCCAAGGTCGCCGTACCCGATCAGCGCCGCAGTCCCGGACTGAAAGCACTGCTGTCGGAGAAGGACGCCGATCGAGCCGGTGACAGTGCCGCATTGTCTGCGCTGTGTCAGACCGGCATCGGGAAGCCCAACCCGTACCGTCCGATCGCCCCCAACGTCGACCAGATCGTCGGGGACACCATCGTCGGAGTCGGGTCGCAAACGGGTTGCAGTACTGCACAGAACGAGAACACGATTGCGGTCAACCCGGAGAATCCGCAGAATTTGGTGGCCGGCACCAACGACTACCGGGTCTTCGTGAACCGGGAGCAGCGCAACGACGCCACCGGCTGGGCATACACCTCGTTCGACGGCGGAAAGAGCTGGAAGGACATCCAATTACCCGGGCTCACCGTCGCTACTGGCGGGGAAGGAGCATTCGCGCAATTCGACTCGGCCGGTGACCCGATCGTCGCCTTCGGCCCGCACAACACCGTGTACTACGGCAACATCGTCTTCAGCCGTGGCGCACCGACGGGCAGCGGCACCGAGGGTGCCAACGGCATCGCGATCAATGTCTCGCACGACGGCGGGTTGCACTGGAGCAAGCCGGTTCTCGTCCAGGTCGACGGAGTCACCGCGACGGGCACGCTGACGCCGACCCAGTTCTTCAACGACAAGATTTGGTTGGCGGCCGACGAGCACAGCGGGCGGGTGTACGTGACCTGGACCCGCTTCGCCGACAACGCCGACGGCAGCTACCTGGAATCGCCGATCGTCGTCGCCAGCAGCACCGACTTCGGCCGTTCGTTCTCGACGTATCGCCGGGTCAACGGCACGCTGTCCGCATTCAAGTCCGGTGACCTGACACCCTATTCTCAGGGTTCCAATCCGAAAGTTGGACGAGACGGCACCCTGTACATCGCCTACGAAGGCGAGGTGTGTGCCACGCTGGCCTGCGACCAGTTCGGCAACGGCGACCGCGACGTCACGGTGGTGGCGACGTCGGTCGACCAGGGCCGGACCTTCCGGCAGACGGTGGTCGACACCAACTACGACCTTCCTTTCAACGAGCCCCTCGGCACGTCGACGTTGACCGGCGAGAATTTCCGGGTCAACAGTTTCCCGCAGCTGGCCTACGACAGCAGAACGGATCTTCTCGC
>CAXSEW010000544.1:0-3209 GCA_964236185.1 uncultured Nakamurella sp.
ACGCGCCGGGCGAGCGGGGCCTTGGCCTATCACGTCCTCGACGTCATGGAGACGTTGCTATCCTCCGCCCGATCTGGCCAGGTGCAAACGGTGGGCAGCTCAGTCGACCGGCCGTCACCCGTCCCGCTGCAGGACGCGACGTAGTGGGCCTGGTCGTCGGCTGAGCCGGGGGAGTCAGCTGACCCAGGGGATGGCCTGGCGACCGATAGCAAGCAGGCTGCCGTTGAGTTTCCGCCCATTCCTTGCGGTCACGCCGCAGCTCACATTGACTCCGGCCGGTATGGCCGCGGACGTGATGGGCAAACCATTGCTGGCGATGGCCTGAACCTCGACGGTGAAACCCGCCGTACCCAGGTCCCCGATGCCGGTGACTCGCTCGGCGACCTCATCGCAGCTCTGCTGCAGGTCGGCTCGGTTCAGAAGTCGCGTGCCGGAACCGCCCGAGGCGAAGAGCTCGCTCCGGTGAGCGGACCTGCATCCGACGAGGCCCAGCACGCCGCCGGTCAGGTCAGCGCCGACGGCGCAGGTCCCGATGCTGTTCCGCTGCCGGCCGGTGGACATCGCGTTCCGCAGCGAACCGTCGTAGCGTTCCTGGCCGGCGACGGCCAGCGGGTTCGCCGGTGAGGCACCGAGGTAGGCGATGCAGGCCAACCAGTGTTGACCGGCAGCGGCCTGTCGTAGCGACGGGATGGTTGCCGCAGCTTCGACGGTCTGGCTCGGGTACCACCCGCCGGGCTGCGGCGCCCGTTGGGTGCCCGTCATTGCAAGTCCGATGTACAGGGACGCGGACGGTGCGCAGGTGTCGATGTTGGGGTCGTTGGCGAACGTGCCGTCGCTGCCCACGCTCATCACCGGTTCGGCGGGGGTCGTCGTCACCGTGGTGACTTCGCCGTATCTGCCGCCCTCGCACGGTCCCAACGCGAGCCGGGGATAGGCGGAGAGGGTGGCCGATGTACCGCCGACGCGGTTCGCGACCGAAGGATCGTCCCAGGACGGGTCGATCGGTTCGAGGACGCACTGTCCGGGTATCGGGGGCCCGGGCACCGGGGGCGCCGAGGGAATACCGGCCACGGTTCTGGGGCGGACGCCGGCTACGACGGCTACGGCCAACAGCACGACGACGACCAGGAACAGACCGACGCGGCGAGGCGATGCGGAAGCTGGCACCCGCCCATTGTGACGATCGGACCAGATGCCCGCAGGCTACGGCTTCACAAGGTCGACGCAGCAGCAACGCCGGAGACGGCGATGGCGGAGGAACGGAGAACGAGGGCTGTCGCCAGCTCGACGTGATGCGAGTCGACCTTCTCGCCCGCCGCGAGCCGCATCGCTGTACGCACAGCCACCGCTCCCATTTCTCGCAGCGGTTGCCGCACCGTTGTCAACGGCGGCGAGGACAGCCGGGCCAACTCGGTATCGTCGAAACCCACGATGCTGAGGTCTTCGGGGACGCGGAGCCCGCGGACCCGGGCTGCTTCGATGACTCCGACGGCCAGCTGATCGCAGCCGGCAAAGATGGCGGTAGGTCGTTCGGGAAGGTCGAGTAGGGCAGCCCCGCCGACGAGGCCGTCTTCGTAGTAGAAATCGCGTATCTGTACGTAGCTGTCCGGAACGGGCAACCCCGCTGCCTCCATCGCCCCGCGGAAGCCTTGTGTCCGTGCCTGGCTGCAGCTGGCGGTGGCCGGGCCGCCGACGTAGGCGATTCGCCGGTGACCCAACGACAGCAGGTGTCGGGTTGCGGTCAGGCCGCCGGCGAAATTGGTCGAACCCACGCTGGTGATGTCGACGTGCGGAATGTCGATCGGGTCGATCAGGACGAGCGGTAGGCGGGCGCGCGCCAGGGTGGCAAGATCGGCGCCGCTCAGCCGGACGTTCACGCCGATGACGGCTCGACGGCTGCCGACGGTCAGTTCCCTGATCCAGGGTGTCGATCGGCCCGATCTGATCGGCCGCCCGCCCGTCGAATACGAACTGACCACCACATCGACGTCGGCGGATCGCGCCTCGTTGAGGACCCCCTGCATCACCTCCATCGCGTAGTTGCTCACCCCGGCCACGATGAGCTCGACCGTGTCCTTAGTATCCGACTTCGCCGGCCGGCCGGCGTAGTCGTGCTCCCGGAGCAGCTTCTGTACGCGGGCTCTGGTCGCCGGTGCGACATCGCTGCGCCCGTTGAGCACTTTGGAGGCCGTTGCCACGGACACTCCGGCAGTGGCCGCGATGGTGGCCAGCGTGATGCGCGGCGGTGGTGGCGTCACTTCTGAGTCCTGGATCCGGGCTGTCGTCGACTCGGGCTCACGGGCTCCTCGGAAATGGGCGGACATCGACCGGCGTGGTGAGGGTCCGGTCATGGCCCACCTGGCGGACGGCGCCGGTCAGTCGGACGGTGCCGCGGCACGGCAGATCCATCGAGGACGTACCCAGAAGCACTTCCAGCTCGCCCGGCTCGACGATCCTGCGCATATCGGGCGCGGTGTAGGAGAGGCGGTCGCTGTGCACCCTGAACGTCACCAGAGCGCCCGCGCCCGGCTCCAGCGAGAGGCGCGCAAATCCGGTCAACAGCTTGACCGGTCGGGCGACCTGGGCGGTGACATCGTGCTGGTAGAGCTGCACGACTTCATCGCCGGCCCTGGGTCCGGTGTTGCGTACCCGGACGGTGACGGTGAACTCGCCGTCCGTCGGGATCTCTGCGGCACTGATCTGCAGGTCGTCCACGACGAAGCTCGTATACGACGAACCGAAGCCGAAGGGGAACAGTGGCGCGGCGTCGAGGTTGCTGATCCCCGTGCTCTCGGAGCTCCCCAGTGGTGGCTGCAGGTAGGTGGAGGGCTGGCCGCCCGGATGGCGCGGAATCTGCACTGGCAGCTTCCCGCCGGGCACCACCCGACCGCTGAGTACTCCGGCTATCGCCGCGCCGCCCTCCTCGCCGGGCATGAATGCCTGCACCAGGCCGGCAGCGCGCTCGGCAACCTCGCCCAGGGCGTAGGGCCGCCCGGACACGACCACCACGACGGTGGGTGTCCCCGTGTCGAAGATTGCGGTCAGCAGCTCGGCCTGGACCCCCGGCAGCCGGAGATCCTCTGCATCGCAGCCCTCTCCCGACGACCCGTGCCCGAACAACCCCGCCAGGTCGCCGACGTAGGCGATGCACAGCTCCGCGCCGCCGGCCGCCGCCACCGCTGCTTCGAAGCCGGACCGGTCGTCACCCA
>CAXSEW010000545.1:0-3209 GCA_964236185.1 uncultured Nakamurella sp.
TGTCGGCGGACGGCCACAACTGGCTGATGCAGGCCGACGCCAACGACTACATCGAGAAGGAGTTCGGCGCCTTCTATCGCAGCTACCCCGCTCAGGGTGGCGATGCGCTTGCCTACCAGCGCAACGGGTTCCTCTGGAACGCCGCTGAAAGAGCGGGGAACAAGGTCGCCGCCTTCGGCGAGTACGCCAACTTCCAGACGTTGCCGGCCACCGGAGCACCGACCTGGGCCGATTGGTACCAGGCCAGTCAGGTGAAAGAGGGCAAGATCCCCGGCCCGTCACCGATCGCCGATGGTCAGTACCCGACGTACTCCGACATCCCTTCGCTCAACGACATCCTGGATCCGGCCTACCCGAAGTTCAACACCGACATCCCGGACCAGTACCGGGTCGACATCTGGCAGCAGGCGTTTGCGAAGGCGGAGCAGGCCAACACCTTGGCGAACCTCAACCTGCTGTGGGTCCCGGACGATCACACCGCCGGCATCTCCGGCACCGACCCGTACCCCAGCGCGCAGGTGGCCGACAACGACCTGGCCGTGGGCCGGATCGTCGACACCATCACCCATTCCAAGGACTGGAAGGACTCGGCGATCTTCGTCCTCGAGGACGATTCGCAGGCCGGCGCCGATCACGTCGACGGACACCGCGCCCCGCTCTACGTGATCAGCCCCTATGCGAAGAAGGCGGTCGTCAACAGCACCTACTACTCGCAGCTCAACGTGGTCAAGACGATCGAGCAGATCCTGGGCATCGCGCCGATGAACCAGGAGGACCGCGCGGCCGAGCCGATGTTCGACGCCTTCACCAACAATGCCGACCTGACTCCCTTCAAGACGTTGCCCAATCAGATCCCGCTGACCTACGGGCTGAAGGTCACCACTCCGACCGCCGCTCCCGCGGCGAAAACCGGAACTGCGCCGGCGCCGGTCGCCGGTGCCGCCGCGGTCCCTGCCGCTGCGAAAACGATTGCGGCGCAGTGGCAACTGTGGAGCACCCACCAGAACTTCGGCGGTATCAAGGCAACCGAGGATGCTGCGAACCCGGCGCAGCTCAACCGGCTCGACTGGTACACGACCACCGGATGGTCGAAGCCGTACCCCGGGGACAAGGCCGTCCTCGGTCCCTACCAGGTGCCCGGCTGGGACCGCCCATCCGCCGAACTGGGCGGCTGACCCCGCGTGACAGCGGTGGCCGTGAGTTGGCCGCCGCTGTCAGAACCCGGACCGGGTCACCCATTGGCGCCGTTGGGGTGTCGTTGACAGAGCCGGGCATCGACTCTGTACGACGGTGAGATGAAGCAACGAACCCGGTTACCGGTCGGGCATCGACCACCGAGATCGTTGAACAGTGACTCACTTCCTTCAACTACTATAAACACAGAGTAGCACTCGATGACCTACGGTTATATTCTCGGACGGATGAAACCATGAACACCGGCGTGCCGGCCCAGTGGTGACCTCTGGTAGTACTCAGCGCAGCGACAGACTGCTTCGCCGGCGAGACGAGGACAAATGCTCAGGCCGGGTGACTGACAGTAGTCTGCAGACCGACACCGCAGGTCACCGGAGAACGAACCCGGGCACCAGCGGGTCGCGCGAATCGATGGTGAAATTCGACGTGCCGACCCGGTTCGCGGCCCCGGTGACGACCGGGACCGCGGCCGGACGGCCGTGGTCGGTCACGTGCAACTGGACGCAGGCGTGACGCATCAGCGCTGCTGCTGATCGCCCGTGGAGGGCGTGGTGCCAGCTGGGTAGGTCTCCAGCGGAACGGTACCGGCGGACCATTCACGCAAGACCGGGGTGAAGACCTGCCACGCCAATTCGGCTTCGTCCCGGGACCCCGACAGGGCGGTGCGGCCGGAGAGTAGATCCCGGAGAACATTGATGTAGGCAAGTTGTTCCAGCGGCGCCGACTTGATGGCGGCATGGGCGCTGGGCGGAAATTCCGCCGGCGGCTGATCGAAATCTATCCAGACGTCCGCCTCCGGCAGCGGGGAGTGCTGGCGGAATTGGATCAGAATGCCGCAACGGCGTCGGCCCATGGCTTTGCCGGCACGGAGCAGGAAATCGGTGTGCGTCCATTCAGAAGCGTCCACGCGCAGGCTGACCTGCGCGAGGGTCTCGGTCTGTCGGCTCGCGTCGACACCGTGCTCGGCGACGTAATCCGGCACCTCGGTCGGGGGGCCTCCGTCGCCGGTGGGCAGGGCCCCGGCGGTATACCGCGCCCGACGGGTCGTCGTGCGGGCCTGGTCGGACGTCGGAATCTGCACGGCGCGCAACGCCTGCAGGCGGCGATCGGACCAACCGCCGCCGATCGCCGCACCGGGAGCTGCCAGCAGGATCTGGCAGAGGATCTGCAGGAGGTGGTTCTGCAACAGGTCCTTCAACGCTCCGGCTCGGTCGTAGAAGGCGGCTCGACCCTCCAGGGCCAAGGTTTCCTCCCAGAGGATGGACACCCTTTCGACGTCGAGGCCGGGAGCGCCCAACAAATGTCGACGAAGTCCCACCACGGTGGAGGGCAACGCCTGCACGATGGGCATGCCCAGGAAGTGGTCGACCCGGAAGACATGGCTGTCATCGGATGTCACCAGGGCGAGAGCGGCGTTCAGGTCTTCGGCGCTGGTCAGATCTGAACCGAACGGCTTCTCCACCGCCACCCGGGCCGAAGGCGGCAGACCGACCAGCCCGAGGCCCTCGACGGTCGCCGCGATCAGGTTCGTCGGGAGAGCCAGATAGAAGATCAGGGACGCTGCGTCGGAGGCAACTTCGACCAGACCGCCGATGGCGGCCGGGTCCAGGACATCGACGGGGTGATAGGCGATCCGAGCGATGAAGGCTTCGGTGTCGGTGGTTGCCAGGTCGGGGGCAGAACTGGCGAGGCGGGTCCGCAGATGGTCGTGGAACGTAGGCGTATCCCATGGTTGCGGACCGGTACCGAGGACACGAAACCCGGAAGGCAGCTCGTCGGCGACGAACAGACGGGCCAGGGCCGGCATCAGGTGCCGGCCGCACAAATCGCCGGTGGCGCCGAACAAGATCAGGGTCTGATGAGCTGACACCGCCGAACCGTACGCCTGGCCAGCGGAGAGCACGGCCGTTGTCATCCGGACCGAGCACCTGACCGCAGGAATCGACGTGTGCGTTGCGGCGCAGTCGCGATCGCGGTGACATGATGCCGGCCCTGCGTTGCGACTGCGGTCATCG
>CAXSEW010000546.1:0-3195 GCA_964236185.1 uncultured Nakamurella sp.
CGCCGACCCGCAGATCCGCCTCGATCTCGCAGCCTTGATCAGGTCCCTGCGACCCGAGGTTCTCTTGGGCGCGAGCAGCCGGCTCGGTTACCTGCAGGGCCGCTCAGCTGTCATCTGGCCCAGGCACGACATCTTCTTCTCCGCCCGCGACGGACGCCGCGCAGCTGCCCTGCTCGACACACAGGTTGTCTGGGCCGACCGGGCCAGAACCTTCGTGCCGGTGGACCGGCCGGACCTCGTCGCGGCAGCTGTCCAGCGCGTCCTCTCCGCCATCGCCGACCGACGGTGACCGGAACTGCCTCCGGCAACGGCGTTTCAGTTGGGTTGGACGAAACGGAGCTTGTTGCCGAACGGGTCGCGGATGCCGGCGTCGATGCCGTAGGGCTGCTCGTTCGGACCGTCGGTGAACTCGACGCCCTTGGCGCTGAGCTCCTCGTAGGTCTTGCGGCAGTCGTCGGTGATCAAGCCGAACCAGCCGCCCATCGCCCCCTTCGAGACGAGTTCACGGACCTGGCCGGCGGTCACCTCGTCCATGGCCGGCGAGCCGGGTCGTTCGAGCAGGATCTCCCGCTCGGGGTGACCGGGAACGCATACGGTGAGCCAGCGCATGAAACCCAGATCCTGGTCGGTGTGCACCTCGAGGCCGAGCTTGCCCACGTAGAAGTCGAGGGCCTCGTCCTGATCGAAGACGTAGATCTGCGAGACGTTGATACCGGTGAACATGGCGATTCCCCTTGCATTCGTCGGCTTGTGGATGAGGCCAACGCTAGTCAGCCTGCTGGCTCGCGCGCTTCTCCGAAACTGCTCGGTCTCGTCCAGGCCATCCCGAAGTGCGTCGGCACCCGCACCACACCGGGCGACTCGGCGCGGAACGCGCGTGGGGAAGTCCCGACGATGTCGCGGAACGTCCGGCTGAACGTGCCCGGACTGGTGAACCCGACCGCGAAGCAGATGTCGGTGATGCTCGTGTCCGAGCCGCGCAGCATGGCCATCGCCCGCTCGATCCGGCGTCGCTGCAGATACCGGTGAGGCGTCTCGCCGAAGGTCGCCCGGAACGTGCGGATGAAATGCGCCTCGGACACGAGCGCGATCCTGGCGAGCGCCACGATGTCGAGCGGCTCGGCGAAGTGCCGGTCCATCGCGTCACGGGCGCGCAGCATCCGTCGATTGGACTCCTCGACCTCGAGGCTCACACTCGCAGACGTTAGGGTCTGGCCACAGCGTCGGCTGAGCCCGGGTGCTGGGTGTCAGCTCCGCGCCTGGTCGGGCCGTGAGCCGGCCGGACCGTCAGCCGACAGCTTGCAGTGCCAGGTGACTGCGGAAGTAGTTCACCGTGCGCTCCAGCCCCTGGGCCAATTCGATCTTCGGAACCCAGCCCAGCACGTCCCTGGCCTGGGTGATGGTCGGCTGGCGCTGGGTCGGGTCGTCGGCGGGCAGCGGGTGGTATTCGACACCCGCGTCACTGCCCACCATTTCGTTCACCAACTCGGCCAACTGAGCCATCGTGAATTCGTGTGGATTACCGAGGTTGATCGGGCCGGTGACCTCGTGCGGGGTCCCCATCAGCCGGATCAGGCCGTCCACCAGGTCGTCGACATAGCAGAACGAGCGGGTCTGGGTGCCGTCGCCGTAGATGGTCAACGGCTTGCCGTCCAGCGCGGACACGATGAAGTTGCTGGCCACCCGGCCGTCGTCCGGCCGCATGAGCGGGCCGTAGGTGTTGAAGATGCGGGCGACCTTGATCGGCATGTCGTGCTGCCGTCGATAGTCGAAGAACAGCGTCTCGGCGCACCGCTTGCCCTCGTCGTAGCACGATCGGATGCCGATGGGATTGACGTGCCCCCAATAGCTTTCGTCTTGAGGGTGGACCTCGGGATCGCCGTACACCTCCGAGGTCGAGGACAGCAGCACCTTGGCCTTGGTGCGCTTCGCCAGGCCCAGCATGTTGATCGAACCCACCACGGAGGTCTTGGTCGTCTGTACGGGGTCCCGCTGGTAGAACACCGGCGAGGCCGGGCAGGCCAGGTGGTAGATCTCGTCCACCTCTACGTACAGCGGGAAGGTGACGTCGTGCCGGACCACTTCCAGTCGCGGGTTGGCCAGCACGGTGGCCAGATTGCTCCGTGCACCGGAGTAGAAGTTGTCGACCACCAGCACGTCGTCGCCCTGGGCGAGCAGTCGGCGGACCAGATGCGAACCGATGAAGCCGGCCCCGCCGGTGACCAGTATTCGCCGCCCGGACAGTGGAACGGCATCGACTGCTGCCTCGTGCTCGGACATGTTCAAGCCCTTCATTCGGTCGTTCCCGGTGGTGGTCGGCCGGTACCGATGTCGATCGCGCCAGCCGACGGGTCCCCCGTTGCTGGTCCGACCGTAGCGTGGGTCAGCTGTCCACCTCGGATCGGGCAGCGGATGTGACAGCGGGTCGGGCAGCCGATCGGTCGGCGTGCGCGGTCCCGGTAGGGCTCCGGGGTGGCCGCGTCGCAGGTCCGGCCCGGGGCGCCCGGTCGCTATGATGCTCGGCGTGAAACTCTCGATCCTGATGCCGGTGTACAACGAGGCCGCGACTTTGCAATCGGCGGTCAAGCGGGTGCTCGACGTCAAGTATCCGGTCGACATCGAGTTGGTGATCGTGGACGACGGCAGCACCGACGGGACCAGGGAGCTGTATCCGCAGTGGCGGGACGAGCCCCGGGTGCTGATCCACGAGAAGGCGACGAACGGCGGCAAGGGCTCGGCCATCAAGAAGGGCGCCGAACTCGCCACCGGCGACTACGTCATCATGTGCGACGCGGATCTGGAGTACGCCCCCGAGGAGATCCCGTCGCTGCTGACACCCATCCTCGACGGTCAGGCCGTGGTGGTGTACGGCACCAGAACCTTCGGCAGCCACAACGCCTACTCCTACCTGTACGTCCTGGGTAACCGCGGCGTCACCACCGTCGCCAACATCCTTTTCAACTGCTACATCAGCGATCTGGAGACCTGCTTCAAGCTGATGCCGCTGGAGCTGTATCGCAAGTTGGACGTCAAGTCCGCCGGTTTCGGCATGGAGGCCGAGGTGACCGGCAAGATGCTGCGCAGCGGCGTGCGTCCGTACGAGGTGCCGATCAGCTACAAGGCGCGCAGCCGTGAGGACGGCAAGAAGCTGACCTGGAAGGACGGCGTCGAAGCCATCTGGATTCTCGCCCGAGA
>CAXSEW010000547.1:0-3186 GCA_964236185.1 uncultured Nakamurella sp.
GCCGGCACGGCTCGGGGATGACTTCGCCGAAGCCCCGGCAGACCGGGCACGGCCTGGAGGTGATGACCTGTCCGAGCAGCGACCGCTGCACCTGCTGGATCTCGCCGGCACCCTTGCAGGTGTCGCAGGTTTCCGGGGCGGTGCCTTCGGCGCAGCCAGAACCGTGGCACACCGAGCACAGCGTCGCGGTGTCGACCGCAATGTCCTTGGCGACGCCGCTCGCGCACTCCTCGAGGGTCAGGTCGACGGGGATCAGCGCATCGTCACCCTGCCGGACCCGGGAGCGGGGCCCGCGGGATCGCTGCCCGCCACCGCCGAAGAAGGCGTCCATGATGTCGCCGAGGCCCACGCCGCCACCGCCGAACGGATCACCCATGCCGCCGCCACCGGCCGAGGCCCCGCCGGGAGAGAGCGGATCGCCGCCCAGGTCGACGACCTGACGCTTCGCCGGATCCGAGAGCACCTCGTACACGGCGGTGACCTCTTTGAAGCGCTGCTGGGCTGCGGGGTCCGGATTGACATCCGGGTGCAGCTCCCGGGCCAGCTTGCGGTACGCCCGCTTGATCTCGTCGGCGGACGCCGTCCTGGCCACGCCGAGCTGGCCGTAGTAATCCCGTGCCACCTGTTGAGCTCCTGATTTCTTCTTCGCGAGGCCGCCCTGATCGGCGGCCGGTTGGACTCTTCTCCGGCGCCCGAGTCCGTTCTCGGCGCCGCTGTGTCGTGCTTGGGTGCTGCCTGCTGCTAGCGGCCGGCCACTATTTCGCCCACGTACCGAGCCACTGCCCGTACGGCGGCCATCGTTCCGGGATAGTCCATCCGGGTCGGCCCGACCACGGCCAGCCCGCCCATCAGCATGTCCCCGCTGCCGTAGCCCGCCGACACCAGTGCCGACGTGGACAGGTTGGCGTCGTCGTTCTCCCGACCGATGGACACCATCACGGCGTCCGGTGACTCCAGCACCGCGAGCAGTTTGAGCAGGGTGACCTGCTCGTCCAACGCTTCCAACACTCCGCGCAGGCTGCCCGGCTGGTCGGCCCAGGCGCCTGTGGCATGCGACGTACCGGACAACACCAACCGACCCTCCGGGTGTTCCACCAGGGCGTCGAGCAACACGGAAACGGCGACCGCAACGGTCTCCTTGATATCCGGGCCGGCTACTTCCACCAGCTTGCGCAGGCCTTCCGCCGCGTCGGCGAACCGGCGGCCGGTGATGTGCGCAGCGAGCAGCGACCGCATCGCGATGACCGCCTCGTCGGAGATCGGCCGCTCCACCTCGATAACCCGCTGCTCGACCCGGCCGGTGTCGGTGATGACCACCAGCAGCAGCCGATAATTGCCCAGCGCGACCACCTCGACATGCCGCACCACCGACCTGGTGAGGTTCGGGTACTGCACGACGGCGACCTGTTGGGTCAGCTGGGCCAGCAGCCGCACCGATCGGCGGAGCACGTCGTCCAGGTCGACACCGGCGGCCAAGAACGACTGGATCGCCCGCCTTTCGCCCACCGAGAGCGGCTTGACCTGGGACAACTTGTCGACGAAGAGGCGGTAGCCCTTGTCCGTCGGGATGCGGCCGGCGGAGGTGTGCGGCTGGGCGATGTAGCCCTCGTCCTCCAGCACCGCCATGTCGCTGCGGATGGTGGCCGGCGAGACCCGCAGCTGGTGGCGATCCACCAGCGCCCTCGAGCCGACGGGTTCGTGGGTGGCGACGTAGTCGGCGACGATGGCACGCAGCACCTCGAAACGCCTGTCCTCTGCTGACATCGGTCACCTCCCTACGGTCGAGTGCGGCACGGGTTCGGCGCGGAATCACCGGGCGTCCGGCAGTGGCAGCCGCCTCACCCGGGGATCGGTGCAGCAGGTGCACCGGGAGCTTGCGGGAGTTGGCACTCCCCTGCCCCGTCTGCCAAGTGTAAGCGCCGGTGGAGGGACTCGGGCGGAGGCCTGACGGTTACCCTGAGGACGTTGTCTGCCACCGGAGGACCCCGCAATGATCTTCAAAGACGTGCGCGACGGTCGTCCGTACCCCGATCATGGTTTCTCCATGCGCGACTGGGCCAAGATCCCGCCGCGGCAGATCCGGCTCGACGAATTGGTCACCACCAAGCGCGAACTGCGGCTCGACACGTTGTTGGACGAGGACTCGACGTTCTACGGAGACCTGTTCCCCCACGCGGTGTACTGGTCGGGCGAGGTGTATCTCGAGGACGGGCTGCACCGAGCCCTGCGGGCGGCGCTGCAGCAGCGGCACGTGATCCACGTCCGGATCCTGAACCTCGACGACCTGCGCGGCACGTCCATCGGCGCCGCGCCAGACCCGGTCTGATCCGGCGCCGACCGCTCGTCTCACCTGACGTCGCGCACGTGCACCTGAATGAGCGCCGGTGCACCCGTAGTACCGCCGGTGCACCCGTAGTACCGCCGGTGCACCCGTAGTACCGCCCGCAGTCATACGGGTGCATGCCCGCTCATACGGGTGCGGCAGCGGTCATGCGACTCGCGGCTACGGGCGTGCATGACCGCGGCTCAACCGTGCGGCGCAGTCAGTCCAGCAGCCGGACGGCGAGCCCGTCGGCCAGCAGCCGTCCACGGCGGGTGAGCACCGCCCGACCCAGCGCGAGCTCCGCCGGCTGGAGTAGACCCTCGTCCACCGCGGCGGCGGCATCCTTGCGGCCCAGCTCCGAGAGCACCGCCAGCGGCAGACCCTCGGCCAATCGCAGCCGCAGCAGGATGTCCTCGACGCGCCGGGCATCGTTCTCGAGCACCTCGCGGGCGTGACCGGGCGAGCGACCGGCAGCCAGTGCAGTGGCGTAGGTGTGTGGATGCTTGACGTTCCACCAGCGCACCCCGCCCACGTGGGAGTGGGCACCGGGACCGATCCCCCACCAATCCCCGCCGCGCCAGTACGCCAGGTTGTGCCGACACCGGGCGGCGTCGTCGGTGGCCCAGTTGGAGACCTCGTACCAACCGAACCCGGCCGCGGTGAGCAGGTCGTCAGCGATGACGTAACGGTCGGCGAGGACATCCTCGGCCGGCATCGGCAGTTTCCCGGTGCGCACCGCCCGCGCCATCCGGGTGCCCGGTTCGACGATCAGCGAATACGCCGACACGTGGTCGACACCGGCGCCGATCGCGGCCCGGACCGACCCGGCGAACTGCTCGTCGGTCTCGCCCGGCGTGCCGTAG
>CAXSEW010000548.1:0-3181 GCA_964236185.1 uncultured Nakamurella sp.
CGGTGGAGTCGAGAACCCGTGGATCGTCGTGCGGGATGAACGGCAGCTGCGAGGGGCGCGAGCCAACCGCGATGATGGCCTTCTCGAACTGCACCCGTTGGACGCCATCCGCTGTGATGACCTCTATCTGGTGATCTGAGATGAACTTACCGGTGCCCCTGATGGTGGTCACCCGGCGTTTGCGGGCCAGGCCGACCAAGCCGCCGGTGAGGCGCCCGACGACACTGTTCTTCCAGTCGCGCAGGCGGTCCAGATCGACCGTCGGCGCGGTGAAACCAATGCCGTGCTGGTTCATGTCGGACGCATCGGAGATCACCTTGGCTGCGTGCAGCAAGGCCTTCGAGGGGATGCAGCCGACGTTCAGGCACACACCACCCAAGGTGTCACCGGAGTCGACGAGAACGATCTGCTGCCCCAGGTCGGCGGCACGGAAGGCGGCGGTATAGCCGCCAGGGCCGCCACCGAGGACGACGATCTGGGCGACCATGTCCGTGGTGCTGTGAGAGGCGAGCTCGTCCATCACGATCCTTTGTTCTCGGCAGGCTGTTGTGCAGTGACCCTGAGGTGTAGGTGCCGGCGATTGCGATTGCCCGGATTCAGTTCAGCCGGCTGACAACCTCTCGCACCAGGGGCCAGACCTTGGCGACCGAGGTGTGGTTGACCGACTCCTGCGGAGAATGCAAAGCGTGCAACTCGGTGCCGATGGAGATGATTTCGAGACCCGGCAGAGCGCGGCTGAACATGCCGAGTTCCAGGCTGCACTGGGACACGTGGATGTCGGGCTCGTCGCCGACAACGTCGCGGTAGGCCTGAGCGGCAATCTTGAGTAGCACCGAATTCTCCTGGTAGGGAAATTCGGGCGCGTCCAGGCCATATTGTTCGACCGTGACGCCGCCGCCGGCCAGGGCAGCCAGAGCACGGGCTCGGTCGAGGATTTCGTGCTTGCGTGAGGTGACCTGGGCGGTGATGGTCGACATCAGCCGCACCCCATGCTCGGTGGGGCGAAGGGTGCCCAGATTGTTGGAGCTCTCTACGACGCCGGGGGTCAACAGGCTCCAGCTCAGGACGCCGTTGGGGATCAGGGCGGTGAGCCGGGAGAATCGGCCGGTCGCCGAGGCGGAGAAGACCTGCTCCGGTGCCCCCGATGCCTCCAGCTCCAGCCGTGTACCGCCATCAGCTCGCTGGTACTCACTACGCAGGTCGCGATCCAGACCGGCGAGGATCTGTTCCACGTCCGTAACGTCCTCCGGGCGAATGGCCAGGACGACTTGAGCATGGGAGGGAATCGCGCTGTTCTGAGTGCCGCCGACGGGCGTGCTGATGCGGACGTCGTAGCGATCGATGACCGCGTTCAGCGCGCGGGCAAGCACAAGGATGGCGTTGGCGCGTTCCAGGTGGATGTCGAACTCGCAGTGTCCCCCAAGGAGACCGCGCACCTTGAGAAGTCTGGCGGCCCCGTGTGTGCTCGGTACTGGTTCCAGTTCCGCGGGGACGTCCACGGTGAAAGTGACGTCGCCGCTGCAGCCGGCCAGAATCTCGTTGTCGGTGATCCAGTTGAAGTCGATCATTCGCGAGCCCGTCAGCTTCGAGGTGTCGAACTGTCCGGCCCCGACCTTTCCCTTTTCCTCCATGGCGGTGAGAACGGCTTCCAAGGGTGGATGAGGGATCTCCGTCGAATCGAGCAGTGCAAGGATGTAGGACACCCCGATGCCGTTGTCTGCGCCGAGAGAGGTGCCGTCCGCGCTGATGAAGTCACCATTGACGACCAGGTTGATCGGCTCGTTGATGAAGTCGTGGTCAACGCCTTCGTCCTGCGCGCAGACCATGTCCAGATGCCCGTGCAGGATCAGGGTCGGGGCGTTCTCCAGGCCGCCCTGACCGGGCTTGCGCACCAGGACACAGTGCAGTTCGTCCTGATCGGCTTCCAGCCCGCGCTCCTGGGCGAAGTTGACCACCCAGTCGGCAACACCTTTCTCGTTCTCGGACCCACGCGGGATGCTGGCCAGAATCTCGAAGAACCGCAGGACCTCGTACGGCTGCAGCGACTCCAGGGTGGTCATGCTGTCGGCTTCTCCTTCATTCGTCGCGCTCATGGTGGGATGCATCGGTGTTCGGTCGCTGGTGGAATCCCGCACGGCGGGTGGCGGGCGGCATCAACTGCAGTTCAGCTCACTTCACCACTCCGCGGCCTCGAGTGGTGGTCAGTGCGACGACCACGATGATGACCAGGCCGTACACCAGGCTCTGCGCCTCCGAAGGAATGCCGATGGCCGTGGCGCCGATGGGGATCAACGTGACTGTCAGCGCGCCGAACACCACATTGATTGGATTGGTGAGGCCGCCGGTGATGGCCGTACCGCCGACGATGGCCGAGGCGATGGCCGGCAGCAGCAGGTCGCTGCCGAGGCCGGTCGATGATGCGGACCCGGACTGGGCGATGATCATCACCCCGGCGAAGCCGGACAACAGGCCGGACAGGGCGAAAGCTGTCACCTTCAACCGCTTGGTGCGCAACCCTGCGAACAGCGCACCCGACTCGTTGAGACCAACCGCCGTCAGGCTCTGCCCGATCACTGTGAACCGCAGCAGTGCCCACAGCAGCACGGCCAGTCCGACGGCGATCCAGAACATCAGCGGCAACCCGCCGATTGCGTTCTGGAACAGGGAACTCACGATGTCGCCGTTGCCGGTGACGTATACCGTCGTCGAATCGCTGACCACCAGCGACGCCGCCTTCAGGATGCCCAACGTGCCCAGGGTGAGCGCGAAGCTGGGAACCTGGGTATACGCCACCAACAGACCGTTGATCGCGCCGACACCGGTGACGATGAGAATGGATAGCACCGGTGCGAGAACGCCCAGCGGAGCGAGCATCTTTGCCAGCAGGATGGCGGAGAACAGCGCCATCGCCGCATTGGACAGGTCGAGGGACCCCACGTGGAGGACCATCGCCTGCGCGAGCGCGACGAGCAGGATCGCGGTGGCCGACGTGGCGGTGATGCCCAACCCGCTGCCGCCGATGAAGTTGGGCTGCAGGATGGCGACGACCACGAACAGCACGACGAAGACTGCGACCGGTCCTCCCGTCTGCCAGAGCCGGGCGGGGCTGAACCGGCCACCGCCGGCGGCCGGGGCCGCGACGGATGGAGCCGCGGCCGCAGTGTCGAGCGTCTTGTTGTCA
>CAXSEW010000549.1:0-3181 GCA_964236185.1 uncultured Nakamurella sp.
GTCGCTTCAGCCGGCGGTGCGCTTCAGCCGGCGGTGCGCTTCAGCCGGCGGCGTGCCCGCTCGCTCAGCCCGCCCCAGATCCCGAAGCGTTCGTCGTTGGCAAGGGCGTAGGACAGGCACTCCGAGCGCACCTCGCACCCGGTGCAGATCTTCTTGGCCTCCCGCGTCGAGCCGCCCTTCTCCGGGAAGAACGACTCCGGATCCGTCTGTGCGCACAGGGCACGCTCGTGCCAGTCCGTTTCGTCAGCGGTCAACAGGTCGGTTCCGCCGACAAAGACGGAAAATTCCCCCGGGTTCGACACTGGTCGAGTCCTTTCAACGATTTTCGGCACCGAGATCGGTGGCCGGGCAAAGATGTGGCCGTGGGGCCTTGCTCAACCACCTGCGTCGATCACCCGCTCGCAGCGAATGACATCGATGTGATTACACAGGTGTGTCCCGCGCGGCGTCAAGCGCCGTCCGTGCTATCGGCCGATATGCGTGACGCACACTGGGATCATGACCGGATCTCTGAGTAAGCAGGCTGCTGGCAGATGGGTGTTCCCTGGCCTGGTGGTCGTCGCGGCACTCGCTGCCTACGCGGCCGCCACCAATACGGCCCCGACCAAACTGTGGATCTTCGTGGTGGTGCTTGCCGGATGGGTGATCAGTCTCTGCCTTCACGAATTCGCGCACGCCGCCACTGCCCTCGGCGGTGGCGACATCTCCGTCCGGGCAAGGGGTTACCTGACCCTGAACCCATTCCGCTACGTGAATGCCGCCTACAGCATCGTCATCCCAGTGGTGGTGCTGGCCATCGGCGGCATCCCGCTGCCGGGCGGTGCGGTCCTCATCGAGAACCACCGACTGCGCAGCAGGGCATGGTCCAGTCTGGTATCGCTCGCCGGGCCGCTGACCAACCTGGTGCTGGGCATCGTCCTGGTACTCGTCACCCGAGCACTTCCTCTCGAGTACACGAACGGGTACTTCTCGCCCAACGGCCTCTACCAGGCGCTGTCCTTCCTGGCGCTGCTGCAGTTCGTCACCGCGATCCTGAACATCCTGCCGGTACCTGGTTTCGACGGTTTCGGCGTGATCGCGCCGTACTTGTCGCCGCAGCTGCAACGCACCACCGCACCGATGCGCGGCTGGGCGCCGCTGGTCGTGTTCGTGCTGCTGTTCTCCTTTCCACAGGCGACCAGCTACCTCTTCGACCCGGCCTACCGGCTGATGGACGGGCTGGGTAACGATTTCGTCAGCTACGCCGCCGACCTGGGTCGTTCATCGTTCCAGTTCTGGCGGTAGGTCGGTCGCTCCACCCGGTCCGTGGCGCAGCTCGCGGCCGGGCGGACGTCCGGACGGGTCGGCTCCGGGTGGCAGGATCGGCCTGTGCGAATCACTGTGCTGACCGGTGGGGTGGGCGGGGCGAAGTTCCTGTTGGGAGTCAAGGCATTCAGCGGTCAGGACCCGATCGGGCCGGGGCCGGCCGAGCGTGCCCAGTCGGGCGCCGCGACGGACGACAGCAACAGCCACGCCGACGACAGCAGCCCCGGTAACGACCTCGGCCGGCACCAGATCACCGCGATCGTCAACACCGGTGACGACATCCGGCTGCACGGCCTGCAGGTCTGCCCGGACCTGGACTCGTGCATGTACACGCTGTCCGGCGTGGCCGACACCCAGCGCGGCTGGGGTCGCAAGGAGGAGACCTGGACCGTCTCGGGTGAATTGGCCGCCTACGGCGCCGAGGCCCCCTGGTTCTCCCTCGGCGACCGGGACATCGCCACCCACCTGATGCGGACCCGGATGCTGGACGCCGGCTATCCCCTCTCCGCGGTGACCGCTGCCCTGACCACCCGATGGCGGCCAGGCGTCACCCTGCTGCCGATGACCGACCAGCGGGTGGAGACGCACGTCGTGGTGGCGGATCCGGAGTTCGCCGGCGACCCTGCCGACGCACCGGACGTCGCCCTGCACTTCCAGGAGTGGTGGACCCGGTACCGGGCGGGTATCCCGGCCACCGCGTTCCTGTCGGTCGGAGCCGACGTCGCCGTTCCGGGCGCCGGCGTCCTCGACGCACTGGCCGAGGCCGACCTGATCCTGATCGCCCCGTCCAACCCGGTGGTTTCGATCGGACCGATCATGGCCGTGCCCGGCCTGCGCGAGGCCGTCCTGGCGGCCCCGGCGCCGGTGATCGGCGTATCCCCGCTCATCGCCGGAAAGCCGTTGCGCGGCCACGCCGATGCCTGTCTCGCAGCCATCGGGGTCGAGTGCACGTCCCAGGGAGTGGGCCGGCACTACGGCGCCCGGTCGACCGGCGGCCTGCTCGACGCCTTCCTGGTGGCGCCGGGCGACGACACCGTCATCCCGGGTGTCCGGGTGGCGCAGGCGCCGCTGCTGATGACCGACCCGGACGCCACCGCCGCCATGGTCGCCGCCTGTGTCGAGTTGAGCAGATGAGCAGCACCGTCCCTGCGAGGCAGCGACGATGAGTGCTGCCACCACGCAGTCGACACCGCCGGACGGCCGACCCGCCGCGCCGGCCGGGCTGCAGGTGCTGCCGGTGCTCGGGCTCCCGGACTTCCGGCCGGGCAACGACCTGGCCGGTGCGATCGCCGCAGCCGCCCCGTGGATCGCCGACGGCGACGTCCTGGTGGTGACATCCAAAGCGGTGTCGAAGGTGGAGGGACAACTCGTGTCCTCCCCCACCGACCCGGTCGCCCGCGAACAGTTCCGCCGCGACCTGATCGACTCCGAGACCGTCCGGCTGGTGGCCCAGGTGGGCCGGACCAAGATCGTCGAGAACCGGCTCGGCATCGTGGCCGCCGCCGCCGGCATCGACGCGTCCAACGTCCAGCTCGACGAGATCGCCCTGCTGCCGGTCGATCCGGATGCCTCCGCCGGCGCCCTGGTCGACGCCTTCGCCGCCCGCGGGCTGCGGGTCGGCGTGGTGATCACCGATACCCAGGGACGCGCCTGGCGCAACGGCGTCACCGACGTCGCGATCGGCGCAGCCGGCGTCCGGGTGGTCGAGGACCATCGCGGCGGGGTCGACGCCTTCGGCAACGAACTGGTGGTGACCCAGGTCGGCGTCGGCGACGAGATCGCCGCCGCCGGCGACCTGGTCAAGGGCAAGCTCGCCGGCGTGCCGGTGGCGGTGGTGCGCGGGCTGGACGCGCCCGGACCGGCCTCCGGGCTAGCG
>CAXSEW010000550.1:0-3177 GCA_964236185.1 uncultured Nakamurella sp.
GTTGACAATCTTCTGGCAGGTCCGGTCCAGCGGTAGCCCGGCCGTGAAGGACCGGTCGATCTTGAGGGACGAGATCGGCAGGGTGGCCAGGTACCGGAGACTGGCGTAACCGGTACCGAAATCGTCGATGGCGATGCCGAGTCCCTCGTCAGGCAGGCGACGGAGCGACGCGATGGTCGAGTGGGCGGCGGACAGCAGGGAAGACTCGGTCAGCTCGAGCATCAGGTCCTTCGGAGCCAACCCGTGTCGGCGTAGAGCCCGGTGGACGTCGTCGGTGAGCGCGGCATGTTGGGCATGCAGTGCCGACACGTTGACCGACATGCTGATCTCCGCCATCTCGGGCACGTCGGCTCGCCAGGCGGCCAGCTGCCGACAGGCCAGGTCGAGCACGAAGACATCGATTCCTCCGACGATGCCGGTCTCCTCGGCGATCGGGATGAACACGTCCGGCGCGACGGTGAAACCCTGCGCGTCGACCAACCTGGCGAGCGCCTCGAATCCGACCAGTGCCCGCGGTGACGACGAGAAGATCGGCTGGTAGGCAACCGATAGTCGGGGTAGCGCGGCACCGTCCGCCCGGCCCACCGACGGCTCCGCCGCGTCAGGTAGCAGCACCTGACGCAGTAATTGTTCCACCTGGCTGCGTTGGGCACCGTCCGTCCGCATGCCTTCCTGGAACACCTCGAAGCGGTCCTTGCCGCGGCCCTTGGCGCGGTACATCGCCGCGTCGGCGTCCAGCAGCAGTTGTCCCGCAGTCATGCCGCGGGGTTGGCCAGCGGCGTAGGTGGCGAACGCGACACCGATGCTGACGCTCGACTGGTGATCAACCCCGAAGGCCTTGACCGGCGACCGCATGGATTCCCGGATCCGGTCGGCGACGCTGATCCCGGCGGCCCGGTCGTGATCTGCCGTTGCCAGGTCATGGTCGCCGTTCCGGTTCCACGGCTCGATGATGAGGACGAATTCGTCGCCGCCGATGCGTGCGACGGTGTCTCCGTCGCGCACCACCTCCTGGAGCCGGCGGGCGGTCTCCATCAGCGCCTGATCGCCGGCGGAATGGCCGGCGGTGTCGTTGATCCGTTTGAACCCGTCGAGGTCGCAGAACAGGACGGAGATCTCCCGCTTGTTGCGCTCCATCCGGCTCAGGGCGCCGTCCAACCGGTCCATCAGCAGCGCACGGTTGGGCAGTCCGGTCAGGTTGTCGTGCATGGCCGAATGCCGGAGCTGCTGCTCGGCCGCTACCGCGTCGCTGATGTCCCGCAGAACGTTGACCAACTCGGTGACCTGACCGTCGTCGTCGCGACGGAGCGCCGTGATGCGGCGGGAGAACCACCGATCGGACCCGTCGGCCGCCGTGAGACGGTGATTGATCGAGATGACCTCACCCGGTGTGGCGCGGGTAGCGGCAGCAATAGCGGAACTGAACTGATCGCGCTCGTCATCGGGAATGAAGTCGTCGATCGACAGCGATGCACCGCCGTCGGGCTCGTCGGTGTGGCCGAGGATCGTCCACAGTGGCCGATTGCTCCACGTCGTCGACCGGGTGGTCACGTCGGAGATGAAAATGACGTCCGGGGAGGCCTCGATCACGGCTAGTCGGAGAGCCTGGTCGGCCTGCGCCTGCGCCTGCGCCTCGACGCGTTCGGTGACGTCAGCGATCGCACCCACGATCCAGACGCGTTCGCCATCCTCGTAGACGGCCTCGCCCCTGGAGTCGATCCAGCGCAACTCCCCGTCCCGCGCACGGTTGATCCGATACGTCACCCGAAACGGCACGCCGTCGGCGACGCACGCCTCTATCCCGGAGTTGGCCTTCGCACGGTCGTCCGGATGGATGACGTTGACCGCCGAGCTGTAATCGCCGGCGAAGTCTTCGTAGTCCATCCCGTACAGGTCGAAGATGCCCTTCGACCAGCTGACTGCCTGGTTCCGCAGATTCAGGTCCCACAACCCGACCTGGCCGATGCTCTCGGCATCCCGGAGCCGACGGCTCTGCTGTGCCATCTCGGCCTCGAACCGCCGCGCGGCGGTCACATCCCGGGTGAAACCCACTCCCGCGACGACGTTTCCGACTTCGTCGTACAGCGGCCCCAAAGTCTGGGTGAAGATGCGTCCCTCGAACGCCACGTCGATCTCGGACGTCTCGCCGTTCAGCGCCAGCTGGTACAACGGTGCAATGAGCTCCGCCACCTCCGGCGGGAAAACCTCCTGCACGGTGTGCCCCTCGAGGAGTTCGCGGGAGTCCCACCTCCGCCAATCCAAGGCCGCCCGCGCACAAATACCTCAGCTCGCCGTCGAACGCAATGATTGCGCCGTGCGGAAAGGCTCGCACGATCGGGTGCGACCCAGCACTCAAGAGCGACTTCAACGCTTCTGCGGTCGATTTCGGGTCGAGCGCGGGCACACTGTCCGCTACCACTGCAAGTACGCCAACATAATGGCCTCTCAGCAACGGTCACCTTCGACCCTATGACGTCGCGAAGCCATTTCCCGGCCACCGAACAAGTCCTTAGTACCCTCTGGAGAGTGAGCGAAACACACCGCAGGGTTTAATCAAACAAATACCGACAGCACCATCACGAAGGCGAAGCCCACCACCGAGACCAGCGTCTCCATCACCGACCAGGTCTTGAACGTCTGACCGACAGTCAGCCCGAACATCTCCTTCACCAGCCAGAAGCCCGCGTCGTTGACGTGGGAGAGGAACAGCGAGCCGGCGCCGATGGCGAGCGCAAGCAGCGCCAAGTGCGTCGAGCTGAGGTGTCCGGCCACCGCGATGGGCGCGACGATGGCGGCGGCGGTCGTTGTCGCTACCGTCGCGGATCCGGTGGCCAGACGGAGGCAGACGGCGATGCCGAAACCGAGCACTAGCACCGAGATGCTCGTCCCGTTGGCAGCTTTCGCCACCGTGTCGCCCACGCCGGCGCCGATCAACGTCTGCTTGAAGCCGCCGCCGGCGCCGACGATCAGGAAGACGCCGGCGATCGGGCCGACACTGGCGCCGACCTTCGAGCTGATGTTGCCGCTGGTGAATCCGACGGCGTAGCCGAAGGTCACCATGGCGAACAGCACGGCGAGCAGCAGGGCCATCAGCGGCTCGCCGACGAAATCGAAGAACACTTTGACGGTGGCCTTGTCGGTCTTGACCGGGTAGATGATGTCGACGAGCGCTTTTCC
>CAXSEW010000551.1:0-3155 GCA_964236185.1 uncultured Nakamurella sp.
TCTGGTAGGCCCAGAACCGCAGCACGGTGACGCCGGCCTTGTCGTGCAGATAGGTCAGCGTCGTCTGCAGCTCCGCGTCGGACATCTTCAGCCCAGGACTACAGCTGTATTTGTCGCTGGCGGCCGCGTCGTAGAGGTTGGCGCCGACGAAGCGGAAAGCGCTGCCGTTGACCATCAGTTGGCGGCCGTTGCGGGTGACGAAATAGCTGGGCACGTTGCTGAGGGCGCCACCCGACGAAGTCTTCGCCGTCGTGGAGGTGGTGGTGCTGGTCGTCGCTGATGTGCTGGCCGACGACGTGCTCGCTGACGTGCTGGCCGACGAGGTGCTGGCCGACGATGTGCTGGCCGGCGAGGTGCTGGGTGACGAGGTGCTGGCTGGCGAGCTCGCTGAGGGTGTGCTGGCAATCGTGCCCCCCTGGCTGGTGCACGAGACCGACAGCGTCAGGATCAACGCCGCGCCCAGAGCCCGGAGGGGCAAGCGCCTGGTCATCGAGCTCCGGCCGTGCTCAGCAGTGCGGGGCTCATCCGGTCGACGACGGCATCCCAGGTGTAGAGCCGCTCCACCCGTTCGCGACCCGCACGTCCGGCGCTGCGGGCCCACTCGGGATCCGACAACACCCTGATCAGCGCGCCGGCCAGCGCGTCCGCGTCGCCGGCCTCGACCAGTGTGCCGGTCGAGCCGTCCACCACGATCTCGGGAACGCCGCAGGTGAAGGTGGAGACCGTCGGCAGCCCGAAGGCCATGGCCTCCAGCAGCACCAGCGGAAACGGATCGAAGTACGACGGGACCGCGAAGACCGATGCCTGACGGTACAGCCGCTCGACTTCGCTGCGGTCGTGGATGCGACCGAGCACCTGAACGCCCTCCTGCGGCGTGATTCTCGGATCGGTACCCACCAATTGCAGTTGCGCAGCCGGGATCGCCTCCCGGACAGCGCGAAAAGCTTGCAACAGCACCAATCCGCCCTTGCGGACGAAGTCGTTCCCGATGAACAGAATCGTCGGCGGAGTCGTGGGTGCGGCGTTCGCGGCCGTCTCACCGGCGTCCGCCACCGTCGGCAGAACCGTCAGGTTGACGCCGGCTCCGGTGGTGGTCACCCGCTCGGCCGGGACGCCGTACTCCTCGACCAGGCTCCGGCGGGTCGGTTCACAGAAGGCAAACAGATGGGCAGCGCGGTGGTAGGTCTCGCGTTCCCGGCGGTACCAGTTCTGCAGGTCATCACCCGTCAGCGGGTTCCAGGCCGGCCAGTGCTCCGCGGACTGCCGGTGGGTGCAGTCGATGTAGATAGCGGTGTTGGCGTCGGGCAGGTCGAACAGCGCGTGCACCTGGACCACCGCGTCCACCTCCGGACCGAGCGCGGCAAGTTGCCGGGCAGCATTGCGCGAGCGGAACCGATAGGCCAGCGAGCTCTTGTAGAACCGTTCCACCCATGCGGTTCTCGACGGGCGGACGGTGGCCAGCGCAGTCAGGTAGCGCTGCGTCTTGGTGAGGTCGACCGACAATTCACCGGCGACGGGAAATTTCTCCCGCAGGGCCTGGAACAGGTAGGGCGTGAGCGCGTCGCCCCGGGAGGCCAGCGCCAGGCGTGTCATGCGTCCACCGACCGGGCGCCGGTCGCCGCTGCGGGAGAACCCACCAGGTCGCGATACAGCGCGTCCAATGATCGTGCCGTCATGTCGATTCCGTACCTTCGTTCGATCGTGGCCGGCAGCGGAAAGCGTTCCGTGCCGGATCGTGCGTCGATCGCGCGCTGCACTGCCTGCCGGATGGTCTCGCTCTCCGTTCCGGCGGCGCCGGGCGCGGGCAGCTGGAACGCCCACGCCGGCCGTTCGCCCAGTTCGTCCAGCGCCGGGCACTGGGCGTACACCACCGGCAGCCCGGCGCCGAGGCCCTCCAGCACCGCCATCCCGAACGTCTCGTCCCGCGACGGGCTGATCAGCACATCCATCGCCGACAGCAGGGCCGGCACATCCGGGCGCGCACCGGTGAGGTGGACGCAGTCCGCCACCCCCAGTTCGGCCGCCCGGGCCTGCAGCGTCGGCAGCAGCGGGCCGGCGCCGACGAGCATCAGCTCACGTTCACCCCGCCGCAGGGTCGGCGCTACCGCCTCCAGCAGGGCGGGGAACCGCTTGACCGGCTCCAGCCGGCCGACCGCGCCGAGAAGCACGGTGGCGTCGGCGATCCCGAACTCTGCCCGCCGCCCTCGGCGGGTGCTGTCGCAGTAGGACAGCTCGGCGAAATCGATGCCGTTGTCGACGACCGAGATCCGTTCGGCCGGCACGCCCCAGCGGATCAGCCGGGTCCGGGTGGTGGCCGACACCGCGACCGTTCTGGTCACCATTGCCTCGAGCGTGCGGTAGATACGGCGCAGCGTCGGTGTCAGCGGCCGGTTCTCGATACTGCTGTCCATCAACGAGTGTTCGGTGGAGACGATGGTCCGCACCCCGGCCAGCCGGGCCGCCGGGATACCCCACAGCTGACCCGACAGCAGGTGCACGTGCACGGCATCCGGGCGCATCCGGCGCAGTCGGGCCGCCAGTCGCGGGATGGCGACCAGCTTGCGCAGGCCGGCCATGCCGAGCACCTCGACGCCCGCGCCGTCAGCGCGCATGCCGTCGGCGACTGTGCCGCCCTCGTAGAGCGCGATGGTGCGGTGCGCGGCCGTGCTGTGCGAGACCAGCGACTGCAGCTGCCGCTCGGCACCGCCGGTGGTCAGCGTGGTGATGATCTGCGCGATGCGCAGCGGTCGGTCGGCCGGGCCGGCTACCTCGCGGTACACCTGCGCAAGCGCTTCCGTCGCGCCCTCCCAGGTCGGCAGTGCGAACCCGGCGGGAACGGTGTGCGGCTTGGACCCGTTACGCTGCAACAGATCGACGATGGCAGCAGCGACCTGGGCCGGTTCGGCGGCGACGTCGATGCCCTGCACCAGGCCGTCCTCCACCAGGTCGCCGATGCCGGCCACGTCGCAACCCAGCACCGGCAGGCCCAGCGCGAGCGCCTCCATGATGCCCACCGGGTGGGCCTCGTAGGTCGACAGCGCGACCAGCAGGCTGGAGCTCGCCAGGATCTCCGCCATCTGCGACCGCTGCGCGGGCGGCAGGTGGCGGATCGTGACAGCGTCGGTGACGCCGAGCCGGGCGGCCAGCGCATGCAG
>CAXSEW010000552.1:0-3153 GCA_964236185.1 uncultured Nakamurella sp.
GACGAGGGTATCGGCCGACGGCGTCGGACCGAAACTGTTGCAAGAGCGCAACTTGGACAGCGATGGGCCGTGAGAACCGAGACGGAGATCCGCCTAGATGGCGTTGCGGCGGCGGCGCTTGTACTGATCGAGATAGACGGCGAACACCAGGATGAGACCGGTCACCACCTGTTGCCAGAACGATTGAACGTGGATGCTGATCAACCCATTGGCCAGCACGGTGGGGACGAACATCCCGATCAGGGTCCCAACCATCAGACCGCTGCCACCGAACAGGCTGACACCACCGAGGGCGACGCCGGTCACGACGACCAAGCTGTCCGTCGCATGCCCACCGACGGTCGTGGTGGTGTTGTTGATCAGCGCCATCATCCCGGCCAGACCTGCGATCCCCGAGGCGATCATGTACAGCTTGATGATGTGCCTGTCGACGTTGATACCGGCGCGCCGGGCTGCCTCTTCGTTCGACCCGATGACGAAGGTTCGGCGGCCGAAACGCGTCAGGTGCAGGTACAGACCGCCGATGATGGCCACCACCAGTGCCACCCAGACCCGCCAGGACATGCCGAGGGGCAGCTGAGCGGAGATCACCGTCAGGGCGGACGGAGTAGGTGTATTGTCCTGCCCCTGGGTGAGAATGTCGGCGAGGCCGAGCGCCGCGCCCAGGCTGCCCAGGGTGGTGATCAGCGGGGGCACGCGCAGTTTGGTGATCACCAGACCGTTGAAGATGCCCCACAGCGTGCCGGCCGCGATGGCGGCGACGAATCCGACGGCGATCGTCCAGCCGCCCTGCCCGCCGACCGCAACCATGATCTTGGCCGCCACCACCTGCCCGAAAACGAGCACCGAGCCCTGCGACAGGTCGAACCCGGCCGCGATCATGACGTAGGTGAAACCGACACCCATGATCAGGTACGGCGACGTGTCGTCGATCATGTTCCGGACATTGGCGAACTTTGGGAAGGTGTTCGGGTGGGCGAAACTGAACGCCAGGAAGATGAGCAGTAGCACACCGAACATCAGCAGCGGGGTGCTTCCCAGGAGTTTCCGCCGTAGGCGCGCCCGCTGAGCCATCTTCAGCTCGGCCGACTCCGCGGTCACCGGCTCGAGGCCGACCGACGCAATCGAATTCGCCTCGCTGCTGAGCGCCGGCAGACCTGCACTGGCGCTCGACACCGTCCCCGGGGCCGGGATCGAGGCGTTGACCTGCACTCCCGGCGCCTGCACCTGCTCGCCGCCGGTGGCCACATCCAGGCCGGCACGTTCCATCGGCGAGCTCACGAGTGCACCTCGTCTAACGCGCCGGTCATTGCGCCAACCAACGTTTCCACGTCCGCCTCGCCCTTCTGATAGGTCACCACTCGTCGACCCAGCCGCAGCACCTGCACCTGGTCGGACACCTGCAGCACGTCGGACATGTTGTGACTGATCAAAACCACCGCGACGCCCTGATCAGCGACGCGCCGGATCATTTCAAGAACCTTGCGCGTCTGGCGCACCCCCAGGGCAGCGGTGGGTTCGTCCATGAAGACCAACCCTTTGGCCCACATCACCGAACGGCAGATCGCCACACTTTGCCGTTGGCCTCCCGACAGCGCGGCGACCGGAGCGTCCATGTCCTTGACATCAGTGCCGAGGGAGACGAACGCCTCCCGCGCCTTTTCGCGCATCTGTGCTTTGTCGATGACGCCGAGCTTGCCGAGGAAGCCCTTCTTCAGGATCTCCCGGCCTACGTAGGCGTTCTCGGCCGGCCCGAGATCGGGAGCCAGTGCCAGATCCTGGTAGACCGTTTCGATCCCCAGATCGCGCGCGTGCAGCGGAGATTCGAAGCGCACCGGCTCACCGCGGAGCGAGATCTCGCCCTTGTCGGGCGGCATCACCCCGGAGAGGATCTTCACCAACGTCGACTTGCCGGCTCCGTTGTCACCGATCAGCGAGACGACCTGCCCTGGATCGACCGAGAAGTCAACTCCGCGAAGCACTTCGACGTGCCCATAGCTCTTGAAGATTCCGTGGGCCTCTAACAATGCAGCCACTGGGTACCCCTTTCTTCCAAGGTTCGTCACTGCGCGATGAGCGGCCCGCGAAATCAGACGGTAACGCCTTGGTCGGCAAAGATCGCCGATCGCCGCGTCGCAGTCTCGCGATGCGCTGCCATGCCTTCGTAGGTGGAGATCGTGGTGACCGGATCGGCCAGCAGTGGCGTCGCCTGACGGCTGACCCGCTGGAAGGTCAGCGGTTTCAAGAACCGGGAGACCGAAAGGCCGGCACTGTGCTTGGCTCCGCCAGCCGTCGGCAATGTGTGGTTGGTGCCGGCCATCCCCTTGTCCGAGTAGGCAACTGTGCTCCACGGGCCGATGAACACCGAACCGTAGTTGCGCAGCCGGTCCAGGTAGACATCGTCGTCCGTGGTCTGCAGTTCCAGGTGCTCCGGCGCGAAATCGTCCATCAGCGTGATGGCCGTGTCGACGTCCTGAGCCCAGGTGACCGAACCGTAGTTCCGCCACGCCGGCCCGGCGATCTCCCTCGTGGCCAGCAGAGCCAACTGCTTGTCGATCTCTTCGATCACGGCCAGCCCCAGTGCCTCGGAGGTGGTGACCAGCGCGGCCGGCGAGCTCGGGCCGTGCTCGGCCTGGCCGAGCAGATCCGCCGCGACGATGGCCGGATCAGCCGAATCGTCGGCGATGACAGCAACTTCGGACGGACCGGCCAGCAGGTCGATGCTGACCGTGCCGAACAGCTGACGCTTGGCCTCGGCCACAAAGGCGTTGCCGGCTCCGACGAGCATGTCGACCGGGAGTTCGCCGAGCAGACCGAACGCCATGGCGGCCAGGGCCTGCACCCCGCCCAGGAGATAGATCCGGTCGGCGCCGGAAATGGCGGCCGAGTAGAGGACGGCCGGGTCGGCCTGTCCGTCGGCCTGCGGCGGCGTGCAGGCCAGCACCGTGTCGACGCCGGCCACCTTGGCCACGTTGACCGTCATGAACGCGCTCGCCAGCAGGGGGAATCGGCCGGCCGGAAGATAGGCGCCGACGCGCTGCACCGGAACGTACTTCTGGCCGGTGATCAGACCGGGCACGATCTCGGTCTCGAAATCGACCAGGTGGGACCGGGTGACCTGAGCGAACCGCCGGGTCCGGTCGGCCCCGATTT
>CAXSEW010000553.1:0-3125 GCA_964236185.1 uncultured Nakamurella sp.
GATAGTTTAAAGCGTAAAATACGTATTTAGTAACTCGAAATTCTCGCGCGAGTTCGAGGCGAACACTTTCCTCCCAGGTGAGATCCGAGCGTCCACTGATCTGCCACAGTCCGGTGAGACCGGGTTTGACCAGAAATCGCCGGTGCACATGTCTGCTGTACAACGCGACCTCGGAAGCCAACGGCGGCCGTGGCCCGACCAGACTCATCGAACCGGTCAGGACGTTCAGCAGTTGGGGCAGCTCGTCGATCGAGAATCGGCGAAGGATCTTCCCGACGCGGGTAACCCTCGGGTCGTCCTTCATCTTGAAGAGGATCCCGTTGCCTTGGGACTGGTTCGTCAGCTGCGCCAGGCGGTCCTCGGCATCCAGGTGCATGGACCGGAACTTCCACATCAAGAACGTCCTGCCCTGCAGGCCAATCCGTGGCTGACGGAAGAACACCGGACCGCCATCCTGGCGCTTGATGGCGAATGCCACCACGAGGAACAGCGGAGACAGCAGCAGCAGTCCGCAGCCGGCGGCCACGATGTCGGTGCTGGTCTTGGTGACCAGTCGGGGGCCGCTGAACCGCGGCTCTTCGACCCGCATCAGTGGCAGTCCGGCCACCTGGCGAATGTGGATGCGTGGACCGGCGACGTCGACCAGCGAAGGCGACAGCAGGATGCGCACCCCGGTGCCCTCGAGTTGCCACGCCAGCGCGCGCACTTCGGCGGCGCCGAATACCTCGCTGCCGGCGACAGCCACCGACTTCGCGCCGAGCCGTACGACGGACTCCGCAACGTCGGCCAGCGTACCCACGACCGGAAAGGCCTCGTGAGCCGTCGGGGCTTCATGGTCGGGTACGCACATCCCCACCACGCGGTAGCCCGACCCGGCCGGCTGCAGACGTCGACCGAGGTAGCCGGCCCCGGCTGCCGGCCCGACGACCAGCACGTCGGTCAACATCCGTCCGCGACGGTGCTGTCGGCGCAACCAGCGCCGCCACCACAGGTGCGTCACCAACAGCAACAGCAGACCGCCCGGAAGCGCGACAGCGAGGTACCCACGAGCCAGTTCCGCCTTCAGCAGATAGGCCAATACCCCGACAGCCCCGAAGAAGAACAGCGTCGCCCGGGTCGATCGGCGGAACTCAGCGGTCCCGCGGCCCAGCACCCGGTCGTCCCAGGCGCCGCCCAGCGCCAGGGTCACGCTCCAGCCCACGCCGATCACCACCGTCACCATGGCGTAGGTCAGCTTTCGATCACCGACCGCCAGGGTCTCGGCCGGCGTTTCGAAACGAATCAGCAAGCTCGCAGCCAGTGCCAGGGCGACGACCACCAGGTCGGAGACCACCACGCGCGCCCGATGACCGACCCTCCCCGATCGGCCGACGATGGCCGACGAGTCGGTGGTGACCAGGTCGACGGCGGTGCGTCGAACCGCATCACGCCTGGTATCAAGCACGTTTCACCCGGTGGTAACAATCGGCAAGCTGGAACTGATGTCAGGACACCAGTTTGAGAGAGTCGTCGTTCGAGCTGCGTGGCGCCGGGACCCGAATCGAGTCGGACCCTTGGATCGCTCCCACGGGCAGACCGGCGACGAGCGCCGCGAATTCCACGTACCGGTCGTGCGCGGCGGCCCTGCCGTAGTGGCTGTGGAACACCCGAGTCGACGAGGCGGCCAGGAAATGGCGAAGATCGGCGTTGTCGCGGATCGCCAGCACGGCATCCAAGAGTTCCGCAGGCTGACCGGATGGCACCCGCTGACCCAGTCCTACCCCGGCCAGAAAATTTGCGGTGATGCCGTGCTCGTCCACTGCGGCGACGATCGGCTTGCCGGCGGCCGCATAGGACGTCAGCTTGCTCGGCAAGGACATCTGACACACGCCCGGTAGTTCGTTCACCAGCAGCACATCGGCTGCGGCCAGCACCATCGGGTAGTCCTCGGCCGACACCGGAGGCAACATCCGTACCGACTTGACTCCGGACGCCGCTGTTTCCAGGGCGTGCCGCTGGTTGCCGTCACCCATCAACACGAAGTCGATCTCTGCGCCGCGCTCGGCGGCGAGCCGAGCCGCTTCCACGACCGAGAGCAACCCCTGCTTCGCGCCCATGTTGCCGCTGTGCACAACGGTGAATCGATCCGCCTCCCAGCCGAGATGCCGACGGGCCTGCGCCGTTTGCAGCGACGACGGCTCGATGTGAGCGAAGTTCGGCACGTTGACCATGGCGACGTCCGCCACCCCGGCTTTCTCCAGGTCCGAGCGGAACCCGGTGGTGATGAGGCCGACATGGGTGCAGCGACGAAGCAGCGCGTTTTCCGCCGCTCGGATCACGCCGCCGACCCAGGCCTTGGCAGCGCCGGTCTCGCAGGCGGCGTTGCCGGTGAGATCCTGCACGATGGTGCCGACCGGCCGGCCGCGGCGGCCGAGGACACCGGCCGCCATGCCTGCCAGCGACGGCGTCACGGTCAACACCAGGTCGGACTCGTCTCGGCGGACGACCTTGAGCGCGCGGGCCAGAAAAGTGGTCTCCATACGCGACCGGCCCATCAGATTCGGGTTCGCCGGGACGTGATGTCGACAACGCGTGACGCGAATATCGCCGTCGAACTCACTGAAGAATGAACCATTGCGGTATTCGGGGGTATCCATCGACCACTGGGGGTAATGCGGTAATCCCGTGACGACGTGAACCTGGGCGCCGGCCGCACTCAATGCGCGGGCCAGCGCGGTCGTATAGGGAGCAATACCAGTTTCTTCCGGGGCATAATTGATACCGACGATGGTGATGCTGCGACCGGTCAAACGCCCCATGTCCACTCCCAGGATAGATCGATGAGTACTGCGCCACAGGCCGTCTCACAAGCACGGCGCTTCACCACGCAGGTATCAGGCACGGTGACTCCCGCCTGACGACCACTGCCGTGGGATCGCGCAGCCTCGATGAAGACCTAACGTAGCCGACTAAACACTCTCCGTATCGGCGTGAGTGCAGCATAGCCAGTCGACGCCGACTTTGCCCAGTTATTGGTCAGCTTGTTCGTCACAGTCTGCAGCGAGTGGGCTCCCTCGTTCAGGACTGTGCCGAAACCTCTGACAGCGTCATCAGTTTCGCCAATTCCGGCGGTAGGACGTCAGCCT
>CAXSEW010000554.1:0-3123 GCA_964236185.1 uncultured Nakamurella sp.
ATTGATCTCGAAATGCATGGCGTCGACGGTGCGGGTGTAGTCACCGCCCCAATAGACGACACCATTACAGGCGGTGAGTATCCGGTGGATCGCCGCGACCTTGGTCGGGCTGAACGAGTCGGTCACCGTATTGGGATGCAGATCGGCATTGAGATCCATGGCAGTACCGGAGGCATGATTCGACCAGACACTCGGATTGTTCACATTACGGCGGTAATCGTATCCGAACAGCTGGCCGCTCAGCAGGGGCTCGACCTCGCGGTGGAATCGTCCGGCGACGTACATCAACACCGTCGCCACATTGCCGGACCGGACCGGCAGGACGAAAGCAGTCCCGGGAATCTGGTAGCGCTCGACGTCGATGACCGATCCAGGTGTGCCGATCGGCCAGCCATTGTAGGAGGTCACCACGTCGGTCGGCGTCGCCGACGGAGTCTTTCCGCTGCTCGGGGTCTCACCTGCCGATGCCCCGTCGCCGCCCGCCGCGCCCGGGGCCGCGGCGACCGCTCGGCCGGCGACGGCGGACAGCGCGGCGACGCCGGCCGTCATCGAGCCCAGGCGCAGCAATGACCTCCTGGGTAATTGCCATTCATTGCCAGTCATCATTACGAGCCTCTCACCGATCGCCCCACCGAACAGGGCCGGGAATTGAAGATGGTGAATTGAATGTTACGAGAGCAATCCGCAGGTTCGCCTGACCCGACAATTCCTCACCCGTCATGCGCGCATTTCATCCGTATGACACACAGCATTACCTCGGTGGTCGACCCTGGGTGATGGCCGGCGGAGGCGCGGGCTGATCCCTGGCCGGACGGTGGCGCAGCGTCACTGCGGTGAGTACCAGGTCCGGCGCCCACACTGGCGCCCACTGGAAGCGGCCGGTCAGTCCCGCGGTGCCGCAGGCCCGCACCAACTCCCCCGCACCGGGCACGTCGGCGCCGACGGTCGCCGTGAAGTCACCACTCCACGGTCCGTCGGGCGCGAGGAACAGTGTCACATCGGCGAAGTCGAGCCAGCGCCCGGTCACGGCGAACCACGCCTTGAAGACGCTCTCCCGGGCGCTGAAGGCCACCCGATCCCAGTTGCGGAACCGGGCCATCGGGCCGGACCCGGCCCGGTCGGCGTCGGTGAACGCCAGCCGGGTGATCCCGGCCGGCAACGGCTGGTCCGGTTCGGCGTCCAGTCCGATCGCCACCACGTCGGCAGCCCGCGCGACTGCCGCGGCCCGGTACCCCGCGCAGTGGGTGATGCTGCCGACCAGGCCGGCCGGCCAGCGCGGCTCCCGGCGGGGTCCGATCGGTATGGGCTCCGGCAGGTGGCCGAGCCGGGCGACGGCGGCGTGCGCGCAGATGCGGGCGCGGGCGAACTCCTGTCGCCGGTGCGCCGTTGCGGCGCCCAGGTCGTCGAACTCGACAGCGAAAGCGGCATCTCGGACGGAGCTGCCCCGCTCGACCAGTCGGCTGCCCTCGAAAGATCCGTCCAGGCCGTCCACCACCGCCACCCCGGCCGGCAGCAACCCCGTCAGCAGGCCGGCCGGGAACGCATCGCGCCCGAACCGGCCCCGGCCCACCGGCGCCGCAGCCTCAGGTCCGGACATGCGCGCCTCCTGAACCGTGGACAGCACAACACCGGCGTTCCGGGACCGCCCAGCGTCGTCCACCGCGGCGACCGACGACGACCTACGCTCACCGGTATGACCAGCCCATCGCTGACGGGCGACGATCGATCGGGCGGCTCCGCGCATCTGCAGCTCACCGACTGGCGACGCCGGACGCACGGACTCTATGCCGCAGTCCGCGCGGAACCCGATGCGCAGGCGGCGCACCGAGGCTGGCGGCAGGGACGGGACGAGCTGTTCACCGGTCATCCGCAGAGCCCGCTGCCCGCCGGCGATCCGCTTCGCGCCGGCCTGCCGTACTGGCCTTACGATCCGGCGCTGCGCTTCACGCTGCCGTTGTTGCCCGCCCGGCACCGGACCCAGCTGTCGGTGCCGACCGGCGACGAGCCGCCCGTGGTGATGAGCTGCATCGGGCGGTTGGCGCTGCCCTCGCCGCTCGAAGGGCAACTGGACGTCTGGTGGCTCGACCAGTACGGCGGTGGGCTGTTCCTCCCGTTACGGGACGCTACCTCGGGCAGTACCAGCTACGGCGGCGGTCGCTACGCGCTGGACACCGCGAAGGGTGCCGATCTGGGTTCCGTCGGCGACGCCGTCGTGGTCGACCTCAACTTCCTCTACCACCCGTCGTGCCGGTACAGCCCGGCGTGGACCTGTCCGCTGGCCCCCGCGGGCAACACCATCACGGTCCCGGTGCGGGCAGGCGAGCGGCTCTCGGCGCCTCCGTAGCGGCCGCACCGCTCGGCTCGGACCTCGCCGCCGGATCAGCAGGCCGGCGGGAATATCTGCGCCCGGCACAGTGCTTGCTGAATCTGACACTTTGCACATCCAGGGAGCGGCAGATGGCCAGAGCGGTGCAGTTCGATTCCTACGGCGACATCGACGTCCTGCACATTGCGCAGGTGCCCATGCCGTCGCCGGCCGACGGCGAGGTGGTGGTGGCCGTCCGGGCCGCCGGTATCAATCCTGGCGAGGCGGCCATCCGCAAGGGCCTGTTCGACGCCGGCTCTCCCGGCGCCTTCCCGAGCGGCCAGGGCAGCGATCTGGCCGGCGTGGTCAGTGCCGTGGGTGCCGGGGTGGCCTCGTTCGAAGTGAGTGACGAGGTGCTCGGCTGGTCGTGGCGGCGCTCCAGCCAGGCCGACTACGTCGAAGTGCCGGCGGACCAGCTGATCGCCAAGCCGGCTGCGCTGTCCTGGGAGGCGGCTGGCGGGCTGTACGTGGTCGGCGCGACGGCATACGCCGCGGTACGGGCGGTCGATCCGCAGCCCGGCGAGACGGTGGTGGTGTCCGGAGCCGCCGGCGGCGTCGGGTCACTCGTCGTGCAGTTGCTGAAACTGCGGGGCGTCACCGTGGTCGGTATCGCTTCGCCGGCCAACCACGCCTGGCTCGAATCGCACGACGTCACACCGGTCGCCTACGGCGAGGATCTGCCGGCGCGGATCAAGGCGGCCGCCGCCGGTACGGTCAGCGCCTTCATCGACCTGTTCGGGCCGGAGTACGTCCGGCTG
>CAXSEW010000555.1:0-3100 GCA_964236185.1 uncultured Nakamurella sp.
TCGGTCAGGCCCAGCTCCGCGGCCAGGTCGGTAAGACCGTGCGGAACGATCCGACCGGTACCCGAGGCGCCTCCCACGACGATCACCCGGAAGCGGCGCTCGGGGTGCCGGCGGCGCAGCAGCTGGGCGGCGCGGAGCAATACGTCGGGCGCTTTCAACGGCTGGATTCGTCCGGCGAAGGCCACCACCAGTTCATCGGCGGCCACGCCGAGGGCGGCGCGGGCGGCGGCCTGCGAACCGGGCCGGAAGACGTCGGTGTCGACCCCCGGTGGCACCACGTCGATGCGATCGGGGTCGGCGCCGTACAGGTCGACCAACTCGCGCACTTCGGCGTCGGTGTTCGCCACCAGCCGGTCTGCCTCGGCGACCACCTGCTCCTCGCCGATCACCCGGCCGCGGGGTTCCGGCGCGTCGGAATCGGCGAGCGCAGCGTTCTTGACCTTGGCCAGGGTGTGCGCGGAATGCACCAGCGGCACACCCCACCTGTCCTTGGCGAGGTAGGCCACCTGCCCGGACAACCAGTAGTGCGAGTGCAGGAGGTCGTAGTGTCCGGCTTCCTGCGCAGCCTCGGCCCGCATCACCCCGGAGGCGAAGGAGCAGAGCTGGCCGGGCAGCTCCTCCTTGTCCAGGCCTTCGAACGGGCCGGCGACGATGTGCCGCACCAGCACCCCCGGAGCCATCTCGACGCGCGGTTCGGAGCGGGACGACGTCGCCCTGGTGAAGATCTCCATCTCGATGCCCCGGGCTGCGATCCGGGTCGCGGTCTGCGCCACGTACACGTTCATCCCGCCGGCGTCACCGGTGCCCGGCTGGGCCAGCGGCGAGGTGTGCAGCGAGATCGCCGCCAGCCGCCGGAGGCGAGGCCCGGCGCTGCGGCGGGTGGTCACGACTCGATTGTGCCTGCTCCTGCTGACCGCTCAGTTGCTGACCGCGCCCGTTCTGGTCAGGAGTGACCTGTGGGGACGGCGGGGGTGGTGGGTGTCGACCCATCGTCGATCGACAGGTCCGCAGGCGCCCGCACGGTGTTGGCCAGCGTAGCGAGTTCCCGGGCCGTGAGCTTCGCGGCCGTCGGAACGTGTACCTCGACCGTCAGCTGCCCTGATGTGTACAGGCCGATCTGCAACAGGGTGTTGACGGTGATGCTCCGCCCGTCGAGTGTGATGACGGTGGTCGCGGCGCCGATCTGCTCCTGGGTATGTGGAGCGTCCAGTCCGACGTCGGTGAATGCCTCGGCGAAAGACTTGTGGCTGGCAGATGCCCACACGCAGGAGGCGTGGGCCCGGTTCAACCCGAAAGCGTCTTCCGGAACCGAACACACGGAGACGTTCGGCGGTTCACCGGGCGCGAACATGACGATGGTGTTGGTGACGCCTGGGAGAGTCAGCCCGAGGGACAGCGACTCCGGGAATCGGGTCGGCTGATCGGTGATCGCACCCGCGAACGAGGTGAGCGTTTTCTCGTCATCGCCTTGTGCCCAGACCTGGATCCAGCGCCGATTCGGCAACTGCCAGGCGATCCGCGCCGTCGCTGGTGAGTGGTAGGTCGGCTCGTAACTTTCCCCCGGGGCCGTCAGGTACTGCGCGGCGTGCCCGTTCACCGTGATGGCGTGACTGACCGCCTGGCCCTGGCCGGGGTGAAGACCCAGGCCGGGGCCAAGGACGGCGACCGTCAGCGCGGGCTTCCCGTCTGTCACCAGGTAGCCGCGGTTGTGGCCGGTGTACCCGTCGGAATCGCCGGCGGCGTTCGCGGTCACCGTGAAGTCGCTACTGATCCAGCTCGCGGCCAGGTATCCCCCACCGGCATGGATGCTCGGACCACCCGGATCGTAGGACGTCCACGCCGATGGAACCGACACCGGTGAGGACAAGTCCGGCGCGGGAGCCGCAACGAACGGTGACAGATCCGGTACCGGCCTGGCAGTGCTGCCCGACGACGTCGAGTGGGACGATGTCGAGCGGGACGAAGCGGTCGAATGGGAAGTGGTCGAGCGGGACGAAGTGGTCGGTTCCGCCGAGGAGGCATGGCCGGTTGCGGTGCGGCCGGGCGCGGTGACACCCCGGGTCGGCACCACGCCGGCCTTCGCCGCCGTGTCGCTCGTTGCGGCCAGGGGCGCCGGCGGGTGGGCCTGCTGCGAGGTAGAACCAGCGCCGGTCGACAGGATGGTGGTTGCCCCAGCAATCACCAGCACCACCGCGACGGCCGAACCGATGGCCATCGCCCGCCGCCGACGCAGCCCCCGGCGGTATCCGGACTGGACGGCGGCCCGCACCGACTTCGGGGCCGGAATGTCCGCGGCTATGCCCTGCAAGGTGCGGCGGAACGCCAGGTCGGGCTCGGGCATCAGTGGTCTCCGATCACGGTGGTAGGTGCCGCGTCGCGATGCCGGGGCTGCGGCCGGCAGCTCGGCGACGGTCCGACGGAGGCGCCGGCGGTGGCGCCGGCGGCTTGGGAACGCACGGCGGCCAAGCCGCGGGAAATGTAGGAACGGACTGCACTCTCGGTGCATCCGAGCTCGGCCGCGATGTCGGCATCGGGCAGGTCCAGGTAGTAGCGCAGCACGATGGCAGCGCGTTGCCGGCGGGGCAGTGTGCGCAGCAGTTGATCCAACTGCTGCCGATCGTCCACCGGACCGACACCAGCTGAAGCGGCCTGCTCGGGCAGCTCCCCGCTGTGCGCCACGCCGATGAATCGTGAGGCCCAGCTCCGCTTGTACGAGAAGAAGCCGTTCGTGACCATGACGCGTACGTACGCGGCGGGACGCTCCACCGCCGCAATGCGCGACCACCTGAGCTGCGCCCGAACCAACGCATCGGCCAGCACATCGTGCGCCACATCACGGTCGCCGGTCAGTGCCCGCGCATAGCGGCTCAGCGGAGCCAACTCGACAGCAAGAAACTCTTCGAACGTCATTCATCCCCGCTCGCGCCGCAGCCGCCCGATCGGAAATCGGCTACCTGAACCAACGCGGCTGCGCGCCGAGCCGCTGCATCGCGGCTCGAATCTCCTGGCGTCGCCTCTTCGGCGGTGGGCAGGCGTCGCGCCTAGAGCGCGGACAGCGCCTTCCACTCGTCGGGGGTGTAGATCCAGTCGTACAGCGAGT
>CAXSEW010000556.1:0-3100 GCA_964236185.1 uncultured Nakamurella sp.
TCGGCGGTGGTCTTCGAATCGACTCGCGGCCTCTCACCGGTGTTCCTGGTAGCGACCGTGGCCGCGGTGGCGGTGGTGGCCGGCCGCCGGCGGATCCGGCAGCTGGTCCGGCTCCCGGAGACCCGGGTGGCCGGCGCTGTGGTGGCCGGCTTCGGGGTGCTGGCCGTGGCCTGGGTGCTGCTGGCCGGGGCGCTGCGGCTGGGCCGGGTGGGGCCGGTACCGGCAGACATGCCCACCTCGGCGATCATCGACGCTGCGGTGCTGAAGAATCGTCAGTTCCTGCCGTTCGTCGGAAACTTCGGCTGGCTCGACACCCCCGTGCCGTGGTGGGTGAACGACATCTGGAAAGTGGCGGTCGTCTGCCTGGTCGTCGGCGTGATCGCGGTCAGAGCCTGGCGCTCACTGATCGTGATGGTGCTGCTGGTCATCGGCACCGTTGTCATCCCGACGATCGGTGACGTGCTGCAGGCGCGGTCCATCGGCATGGTCGCCCAGGCCCGGTACATCCTGCCGTTGGCGGTCGGCGCCGCCCTGGTCGCCGGGGTCAGCATCACCTGGCGGGGCCGCTGGGCGCGACCGGCCGCTGCCATCGGGCTGGCGTGCCTGGCGATCGGGCAGTTCCGAGCTTTCCTGTTGGCGTTGCACCGCTATCGGTTCGGGCTGGGACCAGTCCTGACGCCGGCGGTGTGGGCGCCGCCGCTGGGCGCCACCGTGCTGATCGTCGCCTTCGTCGCGGCACTGGTCGGTCTGCAGGTCTGGTTTTGGACCCTGACCCGCCCCGGCGTCGCGCTCAGCGGCGACGTTCACCTGCCGTTCACCAACGCTTCAGGTGCCAGGGGGGCGGGCGCACCGCGATCAGGTGAAGATACTTCTCATGTCTAAGCCTGGAACCAATCATCCGTTGACCGTCGACGAGTACAGCGAATGGAACGCCCGAGAACTGGCCCGCCACCCCGTGAGTCGGCGGCTGATGCTGAAGGCCGTCGCCGCCGGAGCCGGTGGCTACGCGCTCGCGCAGTTCACCCTCGCCACGTCTGCCTTCGCCGCCGGCGGCGGTACCGCCGGAACGCAGGGGGTGGTGGTGTCCGGACGCCACCTGTCCTTCATGGCGATGTCGCAGTACCGACAGCTACCGAGCGACTCGATGGCGCTGACCGCCCAGTTGGTCAGCCAGACCGGCAGCCTGCCGACGGGCCTGCGGGCATTCGTCGACATCGGCACCACCACCCAGTACGGCCGCGAGATCGAGGCCGACATCCAGCATCTGGTCGGGCAGTACGCCATTCCCGGCGGCCCGATCGGCAGCCAGTTCTACGCCAAGGCGGAGATGACCCGGCTGCGACCGGAGACGCTCTACCACTACCGCTTGCGGTTGAGCGACGGCACCGTCACCGGGGAGGCGTTCTTCACCACCGCGCCCGCCCGGGAGAGAATCACGCCGTTCAGCCGGGCGATGGCGCCCTTCACCTTCACCGCCTTCGCGGACGTGGGGACGAACACCTACCCCACGGATCCGCAGTACGCGTGGAACGACGACCCGGCTCTGGTCAAGGCGGCCGGCGGCGCCTGGCCGAAAGCGGTGTTCGACAACAACTACTACAACCCGGCCGACCCGGTCGCCGGCACGAACGGCACCGACCCGACGCCGGCGGTCACGCTGACCCACCTGATGTCGACCCAGAAGCCGCGCTTCACCCTGCTGGCCGGAGACATCTGCTACGCCGATCCCAGCGGCACCGGCTTGCCCGCCGACGATTCCACCGCGCTGACCACCGGGGCGCCCCCCGGCAAGAACCTGTACAACCCCTACGTCTGGGACGTCTTCCTGGCCCAGATCGAGAGCCAGGCCGCCTTCACGCCGTGGATGTTCGCTACCGGCAACCACGACATGGAGCCGTTGTACGGCAACACGCAGTCCATCGGCGGTAGCCCCAACCATGGTTACGGCGGCCACCTCAAGCGGCTCGACCTGCCCGGCAACGGACCGAAGACCTGTCCCTCGGTCTACAGCTTCATCTACGGCAACGTGGCCGTCATCTCGCTGGATGCCAACGACCTGTCGGCCGAGATCCAGACGAACACGGGCTATTCGGGCGGCGCCCAGCTCAAGTGGTTGGAGTCCACGCTGCAGGAATGGCGGACCAATCCCTACGTTGCGCCCACCATCGATTTCGTCGTGGTGTTCTTCCACCACTGCGCCTACTCGACCACCAACAACCATGCCTCCGACGGCGGCGTCCGCGATGCGGTCGACCCGCTCTTCAGCAAGTACCAGGTCGATCTGGTCGTGCAGGGTCACAACCATCTGATGGAGCGCACCGACCCGATCAAGAACGGCAAGCCCACCCGCACCGCGCCCGACGGCTCGACGATCAGTCCCGCCGCGGATGGCGTCACCTACATCACGGTGGGCTCCGGCGGGCGGCCGCGGTACCCGTTCCGGCCGGCCCCTTCGGAAACCGCTCCGGCGGCTCCCGGCTCTGATCCGTTCGGTCCGCAGTTGCTGCCAGAAGGCCAGCGCTACCGCGGCTACACCCCGCCGGGCGGAGTGAACAAGACGGAGAACAACACCGAGAACGTGGTCAACAGCTACGTGTGGTCGAAGGAGGGAACGACCGTCACCGCCTCCGGCTATCCCGCCGGCACCAAGGTGCCGGAGGAGATCGAGTGGTCGCAGGTGCGGTACGACGACTACGCCTTCATCGCAGTGGATGTCGTTCCGGGGAAGCCGGGCGCGAAGACCACCTTCACCATCCGCACCATCGCCGATGCGCTGCCCGGTAGTGGGAAGCCGTATTCGGAGATCGACCGGGTCACCCTGCAGCGGGTGGCCGGCCACAGCGCGGTGCGCGGTGTTCGCGACACCGGGTTGCTGCTCCCGAACGGACGGCCGGCGACCGTCGCCGTCGGCAGCTGATCTGGCGCGCGCTCGTCGCCGGCTCCGGTCGGCGGCGAGCGCTCCGGTCTCGTGAGCCGCCAGGCTCGGGGTCGGCCGACGAGCGCGTTGCGGTCCGGAGAGCGTGTTGCGGCGCGCTCGTCAGGACGCAATGCGCTCGTCGCCGCACTCGGATACGCCGCCGAGCACCGGATGGCTGGACGT
>CAXSEW010000557.1:0-3095 GCA_964236185.1 uncultured Nakamurella sp.
TGAGGGCAAAACCGCGAACCTTCAGAGCGAACTTCGAGCAGGAAAGAACGCTGAGGTAGTCCCTTGGATAGTGCATCTAGGTAGCGTGGGCCAGAGTCCAAATCGACGCGACACACCTTCCCTGCGGCTCATTCGGTGCTTGTCACGCTAAACGGCACCCATTCGCCAAATCACTTATCCGCCTCACCCCGCATCGGATACTGCTTACTACCTGCCCGCGCCGCGGAGATAGATCAAAAGGTAGCTCTGCGGACCCAATGTATGCTGAGCATCGCGGCCATTTACCGTGGCCATAACGGCCAAATAGTAGTTCTGGCTCAAGTTTCGTGAAGCTGGCGGAGTTGCGCTTGTGCGGCCCAGCGACTGGACGTTTTCTGCAGAGCTGGCGCGGCGTCGGGTGTGCTGTTCCCCAGCACCTTCATCGTGCCGCTGACCTGCCGCACGAGTGAATCGCCGCTGTGTCCGAAGACTTCGAACCTTTGGAAGGTTGGAGTCATGCCGGGAGATAACGAAGCGGTACCCGGCCGAGTTGCGGGAGCGGGTAGTGCGGATGGTCGACGAGATCCGAGGTGAGCAGGAATCGGAGTGGGCGGCGATGACCAGGGTCGCGGAGCTGCTGGGCGTAGGAACGCGCGCGACGGTCGGCAAGTGGATGCTGCAGGGGCAGGTCGACGGCGGTGTCCGGCCGCGCGTGTCGGCGGAGGCGGGGCGGGCGATCGGCGTTGACGAGACCTCGTCCTGCGGGCCACCGGCAATCATCCGACGCATTGCAGGTGATCGCTGCTACCAATGCCTGCCCCGTCCGCGAGGTCGCCGCCTGGGCGGGTCTCTCACCGTCTGGCGCACCGAATTCCTCGCCCGGTTCGGCTAGCGCGACGTGTCCAACGGACCCCCCGAGAACCTCAACCTGAAGATCGAGAACGCCAAGCGCATCGCCTGCGGCTACCGATCCTTGGACTATTACCGTCTGCGACTCCTTCTCAACCATGGGCTCATCCGGGAAGATCAATAATCGACACGGATCAGAACCCGCCGACCCAGCTTGGCTGCGTGGAGCCACTTTGGGCCGACGACAGCGCCGCGCCGCCCGAAACTAGCCTGCTCAGCCCGCCGTGACCGACCCGCTTTCCGGCCGGGGCATCTCAGCACAATCAAATCCAGCCGCCAGCTGGGCTTCCCGATCCGAAGGAGACCGCAATGACCATCGTCCCGAGCTCTGGATCCACCCACGAAACCCGCGGGAGCAGGGAGGCGGTGGTGTCGCCACCCGTCGCCTGCTGACCACCGCAGTCACGGCCCTGCTGATGATGTCGACGCTGATCGGTGCGACAACCGCATCGGCAGCGACACCCCCGCCCCCGACGACGGTGTCATCAACATTGCCGGGTAGCGCCGCGACCGTCCAGCTGGCCGACGGCACCCAGCTCACGGTGGGCGGATGCGCTCGTTACCACTGCCCGAGCGTGCTGACCAGCGCCGCGATCTACAACCCTAAGACCAAAACCACCACGCCCACCGGAAGCACGGTGACCGGCCATGCGTCGGCAACTGCGACCTTGCTGGCATCGGGGCAGGTCCTGCTCGCGGGCGGGTGCACCGGGCGGTTGTGCGGTCGGGACAACCCGACCAGCGAGCTGTGGAACCCGGCTACCGGGCACTGGAGCACCACCGGATCTATGCTGACCAGCCCGGTGAGCGGGCTGACGCCCCGAAACGCGAGCGCCGCGCTACTGGCTACCGGGCGCGTCCTGGTCGCCGGCGGCCTCAATTACGAGGCGGTTGCCCAGACATACAACCGGACCACGGGTACCTGGACCGCCACCACACCGATGACCGCCCCACGCGAATCGTTCACCCTGATCACCCTGACCTCCGGCAAGGTGCTCGCTGCTGGCGGCTGCGACGACTACTACTGCCAGACCATCCTGCGCTCTGCCGAAATCTACGACCCGATCAGCGGAACGTGGACGGCCACCGGAAACATGTGGCAAGCCCGCTACGACCACAGCGCAAGATTGCTCAGCAGCGCACAGGTCCGCGTCACGGGCGGTCTGAACACCTCTGGTGTCACCGCCACACCCGATGAGATCTACACCGCGTCCACGGGCACCTGGGTCACCACCTGACCTGTGACTGTTCTAATTATCTGGTTCTGGCACAGGTTTCGTGAACGCGCTTCCGACGCCTTCGATGGGCCACCGCGGGGGGCTCGGGAGCTGTCGCCGCTTGGATGGAGCCGCTGGGCTTCGAAGCCAACTGGTGGAACGCAATCCACCAAACAGCTCGATGACTTCCGCAGAGCGGTCGCCCAGCTGGCCGGCACGACGCAGAGCCGAGATCAGTGGCGGTAGGGACGGCCGTTCACTTTACAGCTTCGGGTCGCCCCCCGCACAGATCCCAGCGAGCGGGACTACCGCACTCGGCTCCTGCCTCGGGTGATGGCGGCGAAACTGACCTCCGGGTAAGGGCGCAGCACGCGGGTCTGGGGTCGTGAACTTCCACGGTAAGTGGTTCTGGCTCAGGTTTCGTGATGCTGATCGCGACGATGATCGGTGTCTCGACGCGCCGGATGGACAAACTCGTGCAATCCCTGGGTATCTCGGGCCTGTCACGCTCGCAGGTGTCGGTGATGGCCAAGGACCTCGACGGCCAGGTCGCGGCGTTCCTCAACCGCCGGCTCGACCAAGGCCCGTACACCTTCGTCGCCGCCGACGCGCTGGTGCTCAAGGTGCGTGAGGGCGGCCGCGTCGCCCGGGTCCACGCGCTGGTCGCCACCGGGGTGAACGCCGACGGCTACCGCGAAGTACTCGGCATCGACGTCACCACCAGCGAGGACGGCGCCGGTTGGTTGCAGTTCTTCCGCGGTCTGACCGCGCGCGGCCTCACCGGCGTCAAACTGGTCACCGCCGACGCCCACGCCGGCCTGGTCGCCGCCATCGCCGCCACCCTTCCCGGAGCGTCGTGGCAGCGGTGCCGCACCCACTACGCGGTGAACCTGATGGCCCAGACAGCTAGTACTACAGTCGCGCTTATTTTGATTTTGACGGCGTGTCTTCCCAGTTGAATGGTCAGTTGGACCGACCCTGCGGGGATGG
>CAXSEW010000558.1:0-3083 GCA_964236185.1 uncultured Nakamurella sp.
ATACGGCGGTTCTCGGTGAAAGCCGGCGACCGTCAGCTGCTCTGTACTGCCGTGGCAACTGCGGTGACCTGCTGGTCGGCGATCGTACTGCCGATGAAGGTGTTCGGGATTTCGCTGTGGTATCTCATCTGGCTGCTGGTTCCCGGGGCGAGAGCCATCCGAGCCATCGATCGCATCGGCGTCATCGCCTCTCTGCTCGTGCCCGTCGTCATCGCCTTGGTCATGGCCGACCTGCTGCAGCGGCTCGGCTGGACGGCCCGCGTGCGACGGAGAATGCTGGCTGGATTTGTTGCGTTGACGCTGATGATGACATTCGAGCAGTTCAACGTGGGACGAAACGCCGCCCTGGACCGGGTCGCCGAGCTGGCCGCACTGCGGGCGGTTCCCGATCCGCCCGTCGACTGTCGCGTGTTCTTCCTGACCGCGGCGAGAAGACCTGCGCCGCTGGCCTACCTCAGGAGCATCGACGCGATGCTGATCGCGCAGACGGTCACCTCGCGCGGCAGGAGGCTGGCGACGATCAACGGCTTCTCCGGCCATTTCCCGGCGGGCTTCGGCGAGGCGGCCGATCCTGGCGCCACCGGCTACGACCAGGCGGTGCGATCGTGGATGACCCGCAACAACATGAGCAGCGGTGTCTGCAGCTACGACGAATCCCGACGGCAGTGGGCGATCACGCCGCCCAGCTGAACATCTCGTCGCCCCGGCTGCCGGCACCAGCTAGCGCCGACTTCCGGCCGCGTACTGCCAGAACTCCCGCATGATCGTCGGCGCCGTCGGCCCGCTCATCTCCAGCTGGGTCAGCAGGATCGACACCGTACGGCGGGAGGGGTCCACGTAGGCGGAGGTGCCGGTGCCACCCACCCACCCGTAGCGGCCGGGCGTGGTCCACGGTTCGTCGTGGTTCACGTCGACTGCGCCGCCGTAACCCCAGCCCTGACCCTCCAGGAACAACACGCTCTGCTGCCGCTGGTCCGCAGTCAGATGATCGGTGGTCATCTGCTGCACGGAGTCGATCGACAGCACCTGCCGGCCGCCCGAAGTGCCGCCGGACAGCAACATTGCGCCGAAGGCGAGCCAATCGTCGGCGGTGCTGACCAGTCCGCCCGCGCCGGAGGGAAACGTCGGCGGCCGGCTCCACAGCCCGTCCGGACCGTCGACGACCTCGACACCGTCGGAATCGGCTCGATACAGCGTGCTGAAGCGATCCAGTTTCGACCGTGGGACCTCGAACCCGGTGTCGGTCATCCGCAGCGGCTGGAAGATGTGTTCGGCCAGGAAGTCAGCGAGCAGTTGGCCGGACACCCGGGCCACCAACACGCCCTGGAGCTCGGAGCAGGCGTTGTAGAGCCACGCCTCGCCCGGCTGGTACAGCATCGGGATGTGCGCCAACCTGGTTATCCATTCGTCAGGCGCCGGAACATCTTTCGGTGCTGCTGATCCCTGATCCAGCTCGGTCAGCAGTGGCCCGACCGCCGGCAGCGAGAAGTCCGGTGGAAAGCCGTAGCCGGCCCGGGACGACAGCAGATCCTCTACCGTGATCGCCCGCCTCGCCGGGACCACGTCCTCCATGGGGCTCTGCGGGGTGCGGACCACGACGGGGGCGGCCAACTCAGGCAACCAGTTGGCGACGGGCTCGTCCAATGCCAATCGACCGTCGTCGATCAGCACCATGACAGCGGCCGCGACGATCGGCTTGGTGATCGAAGCGATCCGGAAGATCGTCTCCCGAGTCATCGGTGCTGAGCCCTCGACATCGATGGAACCGACTGCGGCGAGCTCGATGTCCGACCCACGGGCCACCAAGGCGACGGCGCCGGGGGCGGCACCGGGCCCGACGCCGCGTTCGAGTAGGGCGCGCAGGCCATTCATTCCGCGGCCGGGTGATCGCGGCGCGGACCGGTGAACACGATCCGATTCCCGTCCGGATCCAGCAGCGGGACGATGCGCACCGTGGTGGCCTCCTGCAATCCGTCGTGAGCGATACCCATCCGGTCAAGGCGCGCTACCACGTCGTCCAGATCCGATTCGTCCAGCACCATGCACGATCGTCCCGCGCGCGGCGCCTCGGTCCACACCTGCACGCCGAAGGAATCGGCGAGATGCCATTCGAGCAGGCCGGGCATGGGCCTGGCATCTGGCGAACAATCGAAAAGCCTGGTGTACCAAGCCTCTGCCGCGGCCGAGTCGCTCACGGTCAGCTGCGCGAGCAGTCGGGTGGTCGTCATGGCGCTCCATCCTCGAGCCGGCGCAGCGAACTGTGCCGGGCGGGTCAGCGAGTGGTTGTGAACTGCAATCACTACCCTAAGCGTGACCGGTAGTAGATTGCAAGCAGTAATCCGAAGAAAGGAATGTGGATGTCGGAAGCACGATCCGGATGTCCCATCAACGCTGCGGTCGAGGCTTTCGGCGATCACTGGTCCCTGCTCGTGCTGCGTGATGTCATGTTCGGCAACCGACGCCATTTCCGTGTCCTGCAGCAGATGTCGGAGGAAGGTATCGCCTCCAACATCCTCAGTGACCGCCTGAAGAAGCTGGTGGCCGGCGATCTGCTGACCCGGGACGGAGCGGGTCCCGGCCACCGGGCCACCTACAGCCTCACCGAGCACAGCATTCAACTGGTCCCGGTGTTCGCCCAACTCGGCTCGTGGGGACTTCGCCACCGCCCCACCACTGCGGAACTGCGGGTCCGGGCCCAACTGCTCGAGGACGGTGGCCCGGAACTGTGGACCGACTTCATGGACGAACTCCGGCACATCCACCTGGGCATACCACGGCCCGAGACCGGTCGGGAACCGGTCGAGCAGCGGTTGGCCGCGGCCTACGCTGCGGCGACTGAACCGCCCGTCAACGCCTGACGGCGACGGTGCTGCGCCGTCGAAGTCGCTGGTGACGCCGCAGCCGAGCGACGGTTGGGTAACGAAGGGGCTGCGAAATGTGGCGCTCGGAATGGATCTCGGATAGACCATGATCGACAGTTCGACGTCGATGACCCCAGTCGCGCAGTACAGCGACGACATTCAACGATGAAGTGGAGATCTCAGTTGCGTACACGTCCTGCCTGGTTGTTCGGTCGGCGGTTG
>CAXSEW010000559.1:0-3080 GCA_964236185.1 uncultured Nakamurella sp.
CTCAACCCGGCAACGACGCGCCGACCCTATCTACACCCTCAAATGCGAAGAGCCACATTTGTCGGTAACAACAGCTCGATCTGCTGCCACTGCTCATCCGTGAAGACCTGGTACCGCGACGAAGAAGATTTCACCCGGTCAGCTTCCCGCGGCGCTCACCAAACCTAAGGGAGACACGCCCTAGACAGCTCCTCTCTAGTGGCCCGGGCGGCCTAAATGTAGCGCTGAAGCGCTGCGCGCTGCAGATTGAGCACCCGATGACCTAATCGCCCACGATCAACGGCTGGGGTTGACACCGAACGTACGCCGACGAGCGCTATCACCCGCCACCGTGGAGACGCAATAGCAAATTAGAGCCCGCATCGACGAGCTACTCGACCGGTTTGGCAACCTCGAGCACCGTTGCATTTTCGCGGGCAGCCCGGTATGCGGCGTCATTTGTGGTTGCGGCATCGAGGGTCAATGCTGCCGTCCAACTAAAATTGCGGGTGCCGTGTGGAGTTGCGTTGATCGGATCGACGTATTCCGGGAAATGCAGACGGGGGCCGGCGCTGATCATCTGGTCGGTTAGCAAGTTTGCCTCGTCAGTGCAGCCGACGCGGCGAAGGCCCTGTATCAACAGCCAGGCGGTGCAGAACCAGGAAGGCCCTCTCCAGTAGCGCACGGGGTCGAAGCTGGCTGCGGTCAGGTCGTAGCTGGGAATCATGACCGAGGTTCCCATCCGGAAACGAGGCCCGCGCAGCGTCGTCAACAGCTGTGTCGTGTATGGCGCCTGGCTGACCAGAAGGGGAATCAGACCTGAGATTCCGGCGTGCCGAATGAGTTGATCGGCGGCGACATCTCGGGGGACGTAGATGCCCAAGTCAGCATCAAAGAGACCGTTGAGCGCCGCTGCTATTTCCGCAGATGCGCGACGGTGCGGTTGCGGGTTTGCACCAACGATCCGGGCGATGGCCGCCAGCGCCAGCTCGGACTGGCTCCACAAGGCGTTGAAGCCGGGATCCTCAACGACGAACGGAAATTCGGTGTCCTGGTCGTCGCAGTTGTGGTCACGGTAGCGTCGCGCTAGATACAGGTACTGGGCGTAGTCCTGGTTGGTCGGCCGCTCGCCGGCGTCGGTGTGCGCCAGGTCGGGGCGCGGAATATCCTCGTCGTGGGGTTCGGCCGCTCGGCGTACTTCGGCGACTCTAACGAGGGTGTCATCCCAGGCGGGCATATTGTCCATGCCGGTTTCCCACGGGTGTAGCGCGCAGGCCAGGGCAGCGCCGCCGCGAGTGCGCCGCGTGCGGAGGTAGTCATGCCAGACTACTAGTCGCGGGTACATCCGGGTCAGGAATCCGCGGCGGTCCGATTCTTCGGGGTCGGCCCGGTGGACCAGCAGCGCCGCCCAGGCGTGGTTTGGCGGTTGTACCAGCCCGGACGTGGGTAGCGGCGACCCACCTTGGATGTCCCAGCTTCGCCAGAAGTTGGGGCCTGGCGAGTATTCGGTGTCGCGGGCGGGATCGAACACAATTTGCGGCACCCGGCCGTCGGACCACTGGGCGCAGAACAGGCTTTCCAGCTCTTGCGCTGCCCGGCGAGGAGAGAGGTGCCGCAGGCCGATGGCGATGAAGGCTGAGTCCCAACTCCATTGATGTGGGTACAGCCCGCTCGCCGGCACAGTATGGAAACCTCGCCAATTGTCAGCCAGTAACTTCGCCGCCGAGGCGAACACGGACGGTTCGCAGCGGTCATGACCGGTGGCGGCCACCGGGTGGATCGGGCGAGCGATGCTCACAGAAACCTGCGCAGGAACGGCGGAACCCGCGGCAACACAGCCTCAGCGGGACCTGAAAGTCGGCTCTCCTGAGCGATGTCCCCGGTGTAGCCCAGCGCCCTGAGCGTCGCCCCGAATAACGGCCAATCGATGTGCCCGGCCCCGGGCTCGAGCCGGTTGGAATCGCTGACCTGTACGTGGCCCAGGTACGGCCCGGCGGCCAGGAGCGCCGCGTACGGATCGCCTTCTTCGATGTTCTGATGGTAGGAGTCCGAGCACAGTTTCACCGAGGACAGACCTATCTGCTCCAGCAGCACGACTCCGGCGCCCAGGGTGTTGACCATGTGATCCTCATACCGGTTGAGCGGCTCCAAAAACAGGGTCACCCCGCAGGCCCGGGCGTGCTCGCCGATCCGGCCCAGGCCATCGAGCAACACGGCCCGGTCTTCCTCCGGACCACGCGGCGGCACGAACGGTGGCAGCCGGCTGGAAAACATGCCGTATGACGCGGGCGTGATCGCGCCGGTACCGCCGATTTCCGCCATCACAGTCAGCAGCGAGCACATCTGAGTGATCGAATCTTCGCGCCGTTCACGGTCGAAGTCGCCGACGAAATGCAACATGTCCACGCACACGGTAGGCATGACGACATTCGCGGCCTGGGCGCGGCGCAGTTCAGGTAGCCGCCCGGCGAACCCCGATTCTCCACGGCCGCGCAACTCTAGGCCGTCATACCCGAAACGAAGCGCCGTCTCGAACTTTTCCTCCAAGCTCCGGCCGGGAAGATGCTGTTCCTGGATGAGGAGGCGGTTCACGGGAACTCCAGAAGTACCTGCATCGTCGCCTCCGGCGAGCTATCCAGTAATTGATAGGCGGCCGCGGCATCAGCGAGCCGGAAATGATGACTGATTAATGGGAGGACGTCCGGGCGCCCGGCAGTCAACTGGTCCACCACCACCTGCTGCAGCCGGTCGCGATCCCACCGCGGGTGAAGGAAGGACGGAACCGCACCGATTTGCGACGCGACAATGGCAACGCGGTTGTGGTGGAACTCCTCGCCAAGTGCCAGCGCCGTCGCCGGGCCCTGGTAAAAACCGGCAGCGACCACCGTCGAGTCCGGCGCCACAGCGCGGACCGCCTCCCGCAGCGCATGGTAGGAACCGCTCAATTCGACGGCTACGTCGGCGCCGCGGCCTTGGGTCAGCGACCGTATGTCGGTAGCGGTCGCGGCAGTGGGTTCCAGCACGACGTCGGCGATCTGAGCGGCGAATGCCCGCCGGGCAGCCAATCCCTCGATCGCGATGACACGGCAGCCGGACAGCTT
>CAXSEW010000560.1:0-3060 GCA_964236185.1 uncultured Nakamurella sp.
TGCTGCCGTGTCTCCGCTTCGTAGCGGACGCTTTCCGCTTTCAGTGCGACATGAATTCGTTGAATCGGCGGGTGGCGTCGATTTCGTTGGGGCGCAGCGCGTCGCGACGGTGGCGGGCACGTTCGACATAGGCCTCACCGACCTCGGTACCGAGGATGGCCATGGTCTCGGCGATGTACTCATCCAGCGGCATGGCCCTGGCGTTTGTCAGGTTCACGTCCATCAACCCCGTCTGCGTGTACGGCGGCGCGATCTCCACGACGTCGACGGAGGTTCCCTCGAGCAGGTATCTGAGCGACAGCGTGTACGAGTGCAGTCCGGCCTTGCTGGCGCTGTACTGGGCCGAGGACGCCAGCGGCGCGTAACCAAGCATCGACGTGACGTTGACGATGGTGGCCGCCGGCATCGACTTCAGATGTTCGATCAGGGCCGAGACCATCCGGATCGGGCCGAGCAGGTTCGTCGACACGATGTCGGTGAGGAGGCAATCGTCGAGGGGCCGGGTGAGGTCGTCGCCGACCATGATGCCGGCATTGTTGATGAGCACGTCGAGATCTGGATGCTGGGCGATGACGGCGGGGATGACCGATGCGATGCTCGCCGGGTCGGCTACATCGAGAGTGGCTGCCACCATTCCGGGGTTGGCCGCGGTCACCGAGTCGAGCGCTGCGCAGCGCCGACCGGCGATGATCACGGTGTTGCCGCGGCGGTGAAACTCCTCCGCCATAGCGCGACCGATGCCCGATCCACCGCCGGTGATCAAGATGGTGTTGCCGGTCAGTCTCACGATGCTTGCATTTCCTCGGTCGGTGAGCCGGTGGCCGAGAACAGCTCCCACTCTCGTCGCACGAACTGCTCGAACGTTGTCGGCGACCGCCCGAGCAGCCAGGTGAGTACGTTGGGGTTCCCGATGAAATCGTGGCTGCTGTAGCGGGACGAGATGGCCCTCAGCACCCGGGTCTGGTGGGGAAAGGCCGCCGGATCGGCGTCGCCGAACCACGCGGAAAGGTAGGTGTCGGCGTCGATCTCACGCACGTCGATCGATCGTCCGAGAACGCCGGCGATGATGTCCCCGAGTTCGTGCGCTGTGTAGCGCCCTGGCCCCACCAGTTCATACGTCGCCCCGACGTGCTCCTGCGGATCGGCCAGCACCTGACACGCAACCTCTGCCACGTCGTCCAGGTCGACCAGGGATTGTCGTCGGATCAACGACCAGGACAACTCGAAGACGCCACGCCCGAAGACAGGTTTCAGCTTCAGGGGCAGCATGTAGTTCGTGGGCTGCAGGATGGTGAACTCGAGGCCGGCGGACAGTAGATGCTCCTCGACGTCACGTTTGATCTCGTGCTGTACCAGGTCGGTGGTGATGGCGTGCAGCACCGAGCTGAATACGAAGTGGCCGACGCCCGCGTCGCGGGCCGCGTCCACCAGGCCCATTCCCATGGCGCGTTCCAGGGGGTGAACGGTGGGTCCCACGTGATACACACTGTCCACTCCGCGGACGGCGTCGATCTGGACCCGCGGATCGCCGAGGTCCCCGACCAGCACCTCCGCTACACCCGCTGCGCGGAGCTGCCGGGCGGACCCCTGGGATTGCACGCAGGCGCGCACCGGCAGTCCCGCCCCGACCAGCTTGGGGATCAGATGCCGGCCCTGGTTGCCGCCGGCGGACGTCACCAGGATCATCGGTGCGCTGCAGGGATGAAGCGCTGGACGAGACGGCCGATGCTTTCGATCTCGGTGGTGAGGACTTCACCGGCCACGAGGAACCGCGGCGGCTTGCGCGCCGCCCCGATGCCCGGGGGCGTGCCGGTGAAGATCAGGTCTCCAGGCAGGAGCTCGACCACATCGGAGAGGCGGCTGATGAGTTCGGGGATGGAGAAGATCAGCTGGTCGGTGGAGCCGTTCTGCACGGTCAAGGTCGAGCCGTCGACATCGGTGATGGCACAGGAGATCTGCAGTCGGCTCGGATCGTCGAACTCGTCGAGGGTGACGAGAACCGGCCCGGTAGGGGCGAACCCGGCGAAGGATTTACCGACGCTGAACTGCGCGGGCTGGCCCTGCCATTGCACGGTCCGCTCCGAGAGGTCCTGTCCGACTGTGTATCCGGCGATGTGGGCGGGGGCGTCGGCGACGTCGATGCGTCGGCCGCCGCGGCCGATCACCACCACCAGCTCGGCCTCCCAGTCGACGGTGTCGCCGACCAGTTCGACCTCGGTCACCGGGCCGGTGACCGACGAGGCGAATTTGGTGAAGACCAGCGGATGCTCCGGAATGGGCAGACCGGCCTCGGCCGCGTGGTCGGCGTAGTTCAGCCCGATGCCGAACACCTGCCGCGCACCCGGGGACGGTGCGCCGAGATCACCCGGGTCGAAGGCGGCGGCTGCCGGCGACTGCGCGACATCTTGATGTGTGGCCCAGGCCTTGAATTCTTGCCAGCGGGCGTAGACGGCGGCGGGGTCGGCACTGAATTCACCGCCGCTCGCGGAGTCGACGTCGACGGCGAGTGATCCGTCGACCAGGCTCAGTCGTCCCCGGACGTTGGCGATACGCATGATGTTCCTCTCATCAGTACAGATCGTTGCTCAGGTGGTCGCCAAGTGAGCCGTCGTGGCGGCGAAGCCGCGCACCGCGGTGCAGATCAGGGCCCGAGCGTCAGCGGTTCCGTCATCGGCCGCGGCAACGATGGACGGTTGACCGACCCAGGCGATGTGCTGATCGGGCCGCACGAGCACTGTGTTCGGCCCATCCACCGCCGGAAAGCCGTGCTCCTGGGGATCGACGCGGCGCACCGGCATCCCGAGCTCTGCCGCGGCCGCGACGAGCGGCCCCGTGAACTCGGCGGGGCCGAGCACGGTGAAGTCCGGGCCGAGCAGGTCGTACAGTGACCGCCCGTCGGCTGATCGTTGGTGCGGTAGCCGGTTTCCCGGCCGCACCTGCGGCCGGTAGACATCCGTCGTCGGGGCTTGCGCTGCCGAGTCCGGTCCGTAGCCGTAACCCAGGACCAGACCGAGACTGTAGAACTCGGACCGCTTCGCGAGGTGGATGGCGGTGGCCGCG
>CAXSEW010000561.1:0-3057 GCA_964236185.1 uncultured Nakamurella sp.
TCCCCGGTATCACCGACACCGCCCCCGCGACGATCTGCTCGACCAAACTCGGCTGCGGGCCGGCGGAGGGTCGGCCGAGGAACGACAGCGCGGTATCGGCGACCAGCTCCGCGAAACTCAACTCCTCACCGAGCTTTTCGGCGTGATCGACCAACACATGCTCGTTTCCTTCGGTGCTCATCGGTGCACGTTCCTCTCTGCTCGCCCCAGCCGTCCGCCGGCTGTCATGAAGGTCAACCGCACCACTGTGCCCACAGATACGGCCGCCAGCCAGGCGAAAGACTATGCAAACGAGCTCTGACGCCGCCCAGCTCGGCACAGAGCGCCCGCCCGGTCCCCGGGCTCGACCGGGCGGACATTGATTGCGCTGGATGTCGGTGCCGGTTTGTTGGTATCGGCGCGTCCAGTAGCGGGCGGCGATGGTTGGTCAGTGCCCGTGGACGTCCCCGAGTGCATCTTTCGCCCTGTCCCCCGCCTGCTTGACGTGCGCCGACGCCTGATCGGCGTGGCCCTCGGCCTTCAGGTCCTGGTTGCCGGTCGCCTTCCCGGCGGTTTCCTTCAACTTGCCACCCGCTCCTTCGGCGGCGTGCTTGATCCTGTCGCGCATCGTCATGTCGTTCTCCTTTACCTCTGGCCGGGCCGCGTGCGCGGCCGTGTCGAGCTGAAAAGCACCGTCCCACCGACGCTACGCGGAGCGCTTTAGGCGGTAAACCGCCCTTTGGGGGGTATCGGCCCGGCCGCGCCCGGGAAGAACAATTCGTCGAAACCGGCCTGCGCTGCTGCTTCCCAACGAGGGCAGGCACGTACCTACGCACCAGCGTGGACAAATCCCGCCCGGGATCACGCGAGTCCGAGGCTGTGGGTGCGTCCTGCCCGTAGTGAGCGGGAGGGCTTGGCGGATCTTCCGCCCGGCCAGTGAGATGCCGGCCGCTCAGATGCTCTGCGGTCGGGCTCGGCGCAGCGACGTCAGGGCGCTCAGGACACGGCTCTTGAACGTGGGGACGGGGACACCCAGCAGAGTGCTGGCTTGCTCGTTGCTCAGGTCCTGGATGTAGGTGATCACCAGCGCTTGCCGTTGCAGCGCGGTCAGCTGACCCAGGGCTCGATGCAGGTCGGCTGCGTCGGCGTGGCGCAGCACTTCTTCCACGACGCAGTCCACCTCCGGTGGGAGGTGCCGGTTGTAGTAGCGGTGTTCCATGGCCTGTACCGACTGGGCGTGGCGTACGCGGTCGACGGCGCGGCTGTGGACGAGCCGCCGGATCCACCCGGCCGCTGATCCTCTGGTGCCGTCGAATCGGTCAGCGGATCGCCAGATCTCGGCGAACACCTCCTGGGTGACTTCCTCCGCCTGACTCGGGTCGCGCACGATAGCGACGGCCGTCCGGTACACCCAGATGCGATTTGCGTCGTACAGCTGGTTGAACGCTGCCGGCTGGCCCGCCGCAACCTGCTCGAGGAGCTGGGCTGTCGCCGGCTGCTCATCGGTCAGCGACTCAGCGGCCGACCGGTCGCCGGGATCGGCACCGTGCTGTGGGAGTTCGGACCGGCTCGTCGGCATCGTCTTTCACCTTCGGGAGTCATCGCTGTTGCTCCTCGTTCGGGGTAAAGCCTTCCGAGGCTTGCCGTCGCAACGGCAAATGTCCGGCGGAGGAACCACCCGGTCGAACGACCTCGCCATGGCGGCCGCTGAGAACAGCGGGACGACAACGCATGTGCCGTCGACTCGTCGAGCAACCCGAGACCTCGAAGGGCAAAGCGAAGCCGTGCGCGATCCATGCAAGGGGTGACCATGCAAGTTGCCAGGGTTTGGTCAGCGAAATTCGTTCGATGGACAGAATTCCCCTACTGGGCCAAGGCTGGTATCGGGTGGTCGGAACTGTCGAAATCGACCCCGCGAGAAAGCGCGATAGGACGACCGGGCAGCACACAGGTACCGGTAGGAGCCCGGCGTCGGCGCGGTCCCCCGAGCGGCTACGATGCGACCGGAAAATCGGCGCCTCCCGAGGCGCCACCGCAAACGGTCGGCAAGTCTCTCAAGTTAACGAAGGGATGCATCGAGGTGGACCGCGACGCCGAATTGACCAATGACTCTCATGAACACATCAAAGGCTCCGCCGAACTCCGCGACGACGCCGGTGACCAACGGGACCGCGCCGCGCAACAGCGCGACGACGCGAGCGAAGATCGAGACCGCGCGGCCGAGATGCGCGACCAGGCCAGCGGGCAACGGGACAACCACCGCCCGCGCCCGGCAACTGACCATGCACCCTCACGCGGGGCGACGAAGCCCGCGGGCGGCCTGACCCGGCAAGCGGCGGCTGATGACAGACATCAGGCCAGCCGCGACCGAGGGGCGGGCGCCCGGGACCGCGCCGCAGCCGAAAGTGACCGGAACAGTGCGGTTGCCGACCGAGCCGCAGCCGCCGACGACCGGCGGTTGGCCGCTGTCGATGGATTGACCGGCGCCTACCTCCGATCCGCCGGACTGCTCGAGCTGGACCGCGAGATCGCCCGGACCCGCCGCACCAGGGAACCGCTCGTCGTGGCCTTCGTCGACGTCGACGCCCTCAAGCAGGTCAACGATTCACGAGGGCACGCCGCCGGCGATCGACTCCTGACTGCCGTCGCTACATCTTTGAAGGCGATGCTGCGGCCCTACGATGTGGTGATCCGGTACGGCGGCGATGAATTCGTCTGCGTGATGACCGGGATCACTCTGGCAACTGCCGCCACCCGCTTCTCGACCATCAACTCGTTGCTGGAAACCGCTGCGGAAAATGGTTCGGTCACTGCCGGCCTGGCCGAACTATCTCCCGGCGACAGCGCCCACATGCTGATAGGTAGAGCTGATGCAAACCTCTACGCCGAACGGCACCAACGGAACGCATGATTGGCGGGCAGTCAGCCCAGTAGCGGTCGAATCGCCTCCGGTTGTTTGCGATTACCAGGTAATGGCGCGAGCTGCCTCACGGTCGCCTCTCTTCCGCTGATTGGCGGCCTTGGCCCGGTGGCGGTGCTGCTGCCAAAACCCAGCGTTACGGGGGTGCTCGTGGGCGT
>CAXSEW010000562.1:0-3056 GCA_964236185.1 uncultured Nakamurella sp.
GACGCTGACTTGCTGATCGAGCTGGACAGCGACCCGGCGGTGATGCGTTACCTGACCGGAGGCGAGCCGGAAAATGCGCCGGAGGTCATGCGCGAGCGCGGCATTGCAAGCATCCTCGCGGGCTACGAGAGGTGGGGCGGCAAGTTCGGGCTCTTTGCTGCGCATGAGAATGACAGCGGTGCCTTCCTTGGTTGGTTCTGCCTGCGTCCGGAACTGGGCGGTCCGGCGGACGAGGTCGAACTCGGGTACCGGCTTCGCCAGGAGGCTTGGGGCAAGGGTTATGCCACTGAGGGATCACAGGCCCTGCTGGCGAAGGCCTTCACGGAACTGGATGTGCGCTTGGTCTGGGGCGAGACGATGTGTGTGAACCTGCCGTCACAGAAGGTGATGGAGAAGGCCGGGATGAAGTTTGCGGAATCGGTACCCACTCCTGATGACATGCTCAAGGTCGAAGATGCTGAACTGGGTGGTCTGCGGTACGAGATCGCCAAGGAGCAGTGGGAGCAGCAGCCAGGGGCCGAGTGAGGTCCTCGGGGGATACGAGGGCAGGTGCTGATTCCCGAGACTGGCGGATCGCGGTGAACGGGCGGATCGGGTTCGTGCCCGTCGACACGGTCCACGCGATGCAGCCCCAGGTTCCCGCCTGCTCGATGGGCTGACCGACGACGGGTCCGAGCCATTCCGCCGCAAGTCAGCTTGGCTGCTCCAGCCGGTCGTTGCCGTCGTCGAGATCCGCGCCGCTGTCGGCCGGCAGCAGCGGCGTCTGGTCGAGGACGTACCAGGCGGTGATGAGCGCCAGCAACACCAGCAACACCCCGGGCGACCACAGGCCGACAGCGGTGACCACCGGATAGAGCAGCAGGCCGGCACCGAACCTGCGCAACGCCCGACTGGCGTCCCGCGCCGGTACCGGCTTTGACATCGCACCTGACCTGAGCACCCGGCGCAACATCAGCGTGAAGCCGACGGACATGCCCTCCATGGACAACCCGTACAGCAGGACGGCGACGCGACTGTCCGCACCCCCGCGCTGCAGGAACTCGGCGAGCGTCGAGGTGGTGAACGGGATGGTGGTCACCCAGAACAACAGCAGCAGGTTGTAGAACAGCATCGGCCGATCGATCCGGGCAAGCAGCCGTACCACGGCGTGGTGATTCACCCAGATGACCCCGATGACGAAGAAGCTCACCACGTAGGCGGCGAACGCCGGCCACTCCTCCCGCAACTGCTCGGCCAGACTCTGTTCGCTGGTCGCGGAGGTGTGCAGGTCCAGCACGAGCAGGGTGATGACGACGGCCAGCACCCCGTCGCTGAACGCTTCCATCCGGGCCTTGTCCACGACCGGCCGTCCTTTCGCTGCGGTGTCGGCGCAGTCTCGCAGACACCGCAGCGTCGCACCCGCCCGGCTCGAAGCGGCCGCTGCTGCCGGTCAGTGGGCGGCCACGGCGGTCGAGCCGGCCGGCTCGCCCACGGCCTGCTGCGGGATCACCGGAACCGTTTCTCCGTCAGGCATGTCGACGGTCGGCGGCTCGACGGGCGCGGCAGCGGCCTCCCGGCGTTGCACAGAGGCGATCGCGACGAGAACCAGCCCCAAAAAGGCGTAGCCGAGCGCTGGCCCGGGCGCCGCTGCCCAACCGACCTGGTCGGCGTGCAGCAACCCGACGAAGGACAGCACCGCACCGATACCCGCTGCGATGGCGGCGGTCAGCGCCTTGCGATCCAGGATGAAGGTGACGATGGCGCCCAGCACGATGCCGGCCAGCGTCGCGCCCTGGCCGAGCACGTGCAGCCCGTGGTACACCAGGCCGGCTCCGGTGAGTGCGTCCTCGCCCACCTTCTGGGCCGACGTCCCGGCAGCGGACAGCGCATTGTCTATCTGGCCAGCACCCCACGAGGCGATGTTCGGGATCATCGCGGCGACGACCGCTGCGGCGTGGATGCGGGCACCGACTGGAACGCCTGCGCACCGATCAGCAGGCCGATGTACAGCAGGATGGGCACGATCGCGGGGAGCGGGAGTAGCGCGGACAGGACACCGAACAGGCCGAGGAAGCACAGCGCTGCGATGACCAGACCGCTGGCCATGGAATAGCTGCCGCGCCCACCCGCTTCCTTCCACCCCGGGTGACCGATGTAGACGGCCGGCGGGAACGGCGAGCCCAGGGCGGAGCCGATGATGGCCCCGGTACCGTCGGCCAGCAGCACACTCCGCAGGTTGTAGTTGTCACCGGCGGCCGACGCGCTCTCGACGTTGCTCATCGCCTCCAGGAAGTTGTAGACGCCAAGGGGAATGGCCGTCGCCAGCAGTGGACCGAGATCGGCCAGGCCGTGCCCGAGCATCGTGAAGTTCAGGGTGGGCAGACCGACCGAGATGTCCTTGGCTGCGGCCGTCACGTCCGGTACCGACATGTATCCGCCGATCCAGCCGATCGCCGTACCCACCAGCAGGGCGGCGAGCCCGATGGGGATGTTGCCCGGCAGCTTCAGGCCGGTGAAGAAGCCCACCAGGATGATGCCGAGTACCGGGAGCCCGATCCAGGCCGCATCGAAGATCTGGGCGGCCGGTCGCATCGCGATGAAGGTGATGGAAATGCCGGCGAGCGTGCCGAGGAGGGCGGCCCGCGGCGTCACCTTGCGGATGAACGGACCGATGAAGGCGCCGATCAGCACGATGACGCCGATGACGAAGGCCCAGGCCAGCCCCGCTTCCCAGGCGCGAATCGGGTCGTTGGTCTTGAGGTAGATCGGCAGCATGATGACGAAGACGACGATGAACATGTGCGGCACGCTCGGGCCGTACGGCATCGCCGTGACGTCGCTGCGGCCCTCCTTCCGGGCGAGGCGCCGCGCCAGGATCGTGTAGTACACGTTGCCGACGATCAGAGCGATACCCAGTGCCGGCAGCAGCGTGCCGAGCACCTTGTCCGCCGGCACCTTGACCACGAAGATCATCAGCGAGGTCAGGGTCAGTACGTTGACCAGGATGTTGAACGCCAGCCCGAAGAAGGCGTTCGTCTCGCCACGGGTCCACCACGGCAGGTTGGTGCCCACCCGAT
>CAXSEW010000563.1:0-3051 GCA_964236185.1 uncultured Nakamurella sp.
GGCGGACGGTGCCCGGGCCGTTGGCGAAGGCGCTGCCCCGGGGCGGGAGTCCAGCCGGTTCGGTGGTCGGTCTGGCCGGTTCCGGTGGGACGACCAGCCTGCTGTTCACCCTGCTGGCGGCGCCGGCGAATGCTTGGTCTGCGCTGGTGGGAATGCCCGACGTCGGGCTGCTCGCGGCCGCGGAGCTGGGTGTCGAGCTGGATCGATTGGCGCTGATCCCCGACCCCGGACCCGATCTGCTGCAGGTGCTCTCGATCCTGGCCGACGGGGTGGACATCATTGCAGTGGCGCCGGCCCGGTCCGCAGCTGGCTCTGTCGGCACGGAGGGTCTCGGCGCAACGCCGGCGCGGATGCGGGTGCTGACCGCCAAATTGCGGCAGAGCGGCGCGGTGCTGCTGGTGGCCGGCCGGATGCCCGGCGCCGATCTGCTGCTGGACTGCCGGGTCGAGGGCTGGACCGGGATGGGCCGCGGGCACGGCCGGCTGCGGCACCGCCAGCTGGTCGTCGAGGTCAGCGGCAAGGGAGCGGCGGGCCGGTCGCGCTCTGCCGTGCTGTATCTGCAGAGCGATCGGTCGAAGGTCGACATCAGCGCCGGGGTGGTGGCCGACGTCGAGCGCTCGGTTGCTGACGTCGGCTGACAAGCGCCCGCGGAAGCGTTTTTCGTGCACCGGGGCGTCCACCGCGCACCTGCTGGGACCACCGAGCATCTCGTTTGTTCACCGAGCACCTGCTCGATCACGTCGAGCGCGTGCGGCGTGGCGCCAACAGGTGCGGCGTGGTGTGAACAGGTGCGGGGTGACCAAGGCGTGAAGCGGGTGCGTCACTGCCCGGCCCGGCCCCGGCCGGGCAGTGGACGCGTGACAGTCCTACTTGTACAACAGCGCCTGAATCTTGGCGTCGTTGATGTTGGTCTTGTCGTACCAGTAGAAGCCGGTGTCGATGTTCTTCGGCAGCGTCTTGCCCTCGGGCGCCGCGACCGCGGCGGCGACGGTTTTCTGTCCGATACCCACGGGATTCTGGGTGATGGCGCCGGCTTCGATACCGCTGTTGATGGCGTCCATCTGGGCCTGGCCGGAGTCGAAGCCGATCACCTTGATGCCCTTGACGCTGCTCTCCTGGACACCCTTGACGACGCCGATCGCTGAGCCCTCGTTGCTGCCGTAGATGCCCTTGATGTCCGGGTTCGCAGCGATGATCGACTTGGTGATGTCGGCGGATTTCGCCTGGTCGCCTGCGCCGTACTGAGGCGCGAGCAGCTGGATGCCGGGTGCATTGGCCTTCATCCATTCGACGAACCCGTCGCGACGCTGGATGCCCGACTGGCTGGTCTGGTCGTGGATGACCAGGGCTACCTTGCCCTTGCCGCCCAGTAGCTCGGACATGTGTTTGGCAGCTTCAGCGGCGGCGGCCTTGTTGTCAGTGGACGCGGTGGTGAGCGGGACGTCGGAATCGACGCCGGAGTCGAAAGCGATGACCGGGATCTTCTGATCCTTCGCCTGTTGCATCAGCCCGGCGGAGGCCTTGGAGTCCAGGGCTGCGAAGCCGATCGCCGCCGGCTTCTTGGCGATCGCCTGGGTCAGCTCGTTGATCTGATCCTCGATCTTCGTCTCGTCCGCGGGGCCCTCGAAGGTGATCTGCACGCCCAGCCGGTCGGCTTCGGATTCTGCGCCCTTCTTCACGGCCTGCCAGAACTGGTGCTGGAAGCCCTTGGACACGATCGCGATCAACGGCTTCGGCGTCTTTGTCATCGGTGTCGGATCCACCCCATCGGCGGAGGCTCCGCCGGCTCCCGACGATGCGGGTGCTGCGGCCGACGATGCCGGTGCTGCGGCCGACGATGCCGGTGCTGCGGCCGAGGACGCAGACGACGCCGGACCGGCGGCGGAGGACGGGGCCGAGGGTGCACTCGATGACGACGACGACGCGGAGGAGGTTGAACCGGAGGCGCTGTCGGTGGCCTTCGCGCAGCCGCTGACCAGCACACCCGACACGGCCAGCGCGGCGATCGCGGTGGTCCGGAGGTTGCGGTGGAACATGGAGGAGGTCCTTTCGAAGGGAGTTGGACTGGGCGTATGCCAGCACTGCTGTGCTACCGCGGGAATGCGATCGCCGCAGCGGATGAGAACGGGTGAAGCTAGGTGGTGCGCTTCCGGGCCATGTCCGCGACGACGGCACCGAGGATGACGATGCCGAGGATGACGTTCTGCCATTCCTGGGGAATGGACATGATGCTCAGGCCGTTGTTGAGGACCGAGATGATGAGCGCCCCGATGATGGTGCCGAGGATGGAACCTTTACCGCCGGTCAGCGACGTTCCGCCGATGACGACGGCGGCAATGGCCTGCAATTCGTAGCCCTGGCCGGTGGCCGGCTGGGCCGAGCCCAGCCGCGCCGAGATCATGATCCCGGCAACGCCGGTGAACATTCCAGCCACCGAATAGATCAGCAACTTCCACTTCCGGGTATTGATACCGGACAGGCGCGTCGCCTCCTCGTTGCTGCCGATGGCGAAGGTGTACCGGCCGAACACGGTGCGACTGAGCAGAATGGCGGCGACCACGGCCAGCAGCAGGAGGATGATCACCGCATTGGGCACCTTGGGAATGATCTCCCCGGTGGACAGCTTGGAGAACTGCGGCAGCACGTCGAAGTAGATCGGGGCGCTGTGCGAGATGACCAGAGCCAGGCCCTGGGCGACCAGCATCATTGCCAACGTCGCGATGAACGGGGGCAAACCCAGAATGGCCACGTTGAAACCGTTGACCAGACCGACCAGCCCGCCGAACAGCACGGTCAGCAGCAGACCGATACCGAGCGGCAGATTGAAGTTGATCAGGAACACCCCGGACATCACCGCGCAGAGTGTCATGCCGGTACCGATGGACAGGTCGATCCCGCCGGTGATGATGACGAACGTGGTCCCCAGGGCCAGTACGCCGATCACGACAGTGGCGAAGAGGATCGCGGTGAAGTTGCTGAACGTCCGGAAATGCTCATTGGCGACCGCGAAGAACACCACGATCACAATGAGACCGGCGAAGGCCAGCAGTT
>CAXSEW010000564.1:0-3045 GCA_964236185.1 uncultured Nakamurella sp.
GAGAAGCGTTGGACCGCAACGGGTTGTCCGCTCCCACCGCGCACACCAGGTTGACTACCGGGCTGTCGCTGGACGAGGTCTTCGACGCTGCCCGGATCGTCGGGGTCAGCACCGTCATCGACCCGATGATCGATCCGGAACGCTGGACGTCGGCCGGCGGCGTCCGCGGTGTGGCCGACGAGCTGTCGTCGGCAGCGGCCAAGGCAGCGACGCACGGACTGCGGATCGGCTATCACAACCACGCCTTCGAGTGGGAGAGCACGGTCGACGGCAAGCCGGCGCTCGAGGCCTTCGTCGATGTGCTCGACCCTGTGGTGGTGCTGGAGCTGGATACCTACTGGGCGGCCGTCGGCGGCCAGGACGTGCCGGCGGCGATCCGGCGGCTGGGCGACCGGGTCCGCTTCCTGCACCTCAAGGACGGTCCGATCACCAAGAACAACCTCGAGCAGCTACCGCTCGGCGAGGGTGCCATGCCGGTCGACCGGATCATCGCCGCCGCCACCGCCCTGGAGATCCCGGTGCTGGAATTCGACGACTACGACGGCGACATCTTCGACGGCGTCCGCCGCAGCGTTGCTTTCGCCCGCGGACTCGGCTGATGGCCGGCCCGCTGGCCGTCGGCGTCATCGGCGCCGGCAAGATCAGCGAGCAGTACCTGGCCAACATGAAGACGTATCCGGACCTGGACGTGCGGTTCGTCGCCGATCTGTTCCCCGACCGGGCCAGGGCCCAGGCCGACGCCTATGGCGTTTCCGGTGCCGGGACGGTGGCGGACGCGCTGGCCCGGGACGACCTCGAACTGATCGTCAACCTGACCATCCCGGCCGCCCACGCCGAGGTCGGCGCGGCCGTTCTCGGCTCCGGCAAGCACCTGTGGAACGAGAAGCCCATCGCCGCGCAGCAGGCGCCGGCGGCCGCGCTGGTGCAGCAGGCCACCGAGGCCGGGCTGCTGATCGGAACCGCCCCCGACACCTTCCTCGGCCCGGGCCTGCAGACCTCCCGGCTCATGATCGAGGCCGGGTCCATCGGCACCCCGCTCACCGCGTCCATCGTGTTCCAGTCGCCGGGTCCGCACCGGTGGCACCACAATCCCGATTTCCTCTACCAGGCCGGTGGCGGTCCGCTGTTCGACATGGCGCCGTACTACCTGACGGCACTGGCGCAGATGTTCGGGCCGATCCGGCGGGCTGCGGCCATCGGGTCATCGTCCGGGCCCACCCGCACGATCCTGACCGGGCCGCGCGCCGGGGAAACGTTCGACGTCACCGTGCCGACCCATGTCAGCGCGCTGTACGAGTTCGAAGGCGGGCTGAAGGCCCAGGCGACCTTCAGTTTCGACTCGGCGTTGCAGCGGGTCGGAGTGCTGGAGATCGCCGGGACCGGCGGCACGCTCGCGACGCCGGACCCGAACAGGTTCAGCGGCGACATCCGGCTGGTGCCCGCGGACGGCGAGGAGAGGGTCACGCCGGCCGGTGACCGGCCGGCGGGCCGCGGTATCGGCGTGGTGGACATGGCCCGGGTGATCCGCGGCGTCGACGGGAACTCCGGCCGGCACCGCGCGGCCGGTGATCTGGCGCTGCACGTGCTGGACGTCATGTTCGCCACCGCACAGTCCATCCACACCGGGTCCTTCGTCGAGATCAGCTCCGGGTTCGAGCCGGTCGCTGCCCTTCCGGACGGTTGGGACCCGACGCAGCGGACGGTGTGAACAGGGGTGCTCCGGGCTCGGCGAAGGGGCACTGTCGGTGGTCGGTGGGACGCTCGATCGATGACCGAGAACGACGTGCCCGGCGATGATCCAGGAGTGGTGATGGCGGCGGCCGAGCTGCACGTCGCGGACCTCATCGAGCAGGACGGCACCCTGCAGCGGGTGACGTCGCTGCGCCTCCAGGGCGCACCGCCAACGGTCAGCGTGGCCCTCACCGGGATGCCGGGGCGTCGATCGTTCCCGCCGGATGCCCGCCTGCACGTGGTCCGCGGCCGGTGATCCGGTGGCGACCACGCCGGAACCACAGCCAACTATGAGGCGAACCATTCGCCCCTCCGGGACGGCTGGGCCGGTTATTCTGACCGTTCACCGGGCCGACGGTGCCGGTGACGAGTCGGTCGGCCCACCAGGCCCAGGAAGCGGACATGACTGTCGACCACATCATCAGTTCTTACGGCTACTACGCCGTCTTCCTGATCGTCGGTCTGGAGAGCGTCGGGATCCCGCTGCCGGGCGAAACCGTGCTGGTCGCGGCGGCGCTGGCGGCGGCCACCGGCCGGTTGGACATCTGGATCGTGTTCCTGGTCGCGACCGCCGGAGCGATCCTGGGCGACAACCTGGGCTACTGGATCGGCTATCGCGGCGGCTACAAGTTGGCCCGCAAGTATGGCCACAAGATCCGGCTGGACGAACGCAAGTTGAAGGTGGGCCGCTACGTCTTCGACCGGCACGGGGGCAAGGTGGTCTTCTTCGGCCGCTTCGTCTCGGTGCTGCGCACGTTCGCGGCCTTCATCGCCGGGACGGTGCACATGGCCTGGCCACGGTTCCTGGTCTACAACGCCACCGGCGGCGTGGTCTGGGCGGCGATCTTCTCCTTCGGCTTCTACGTCGCCGGCAACACGCTGGAGAAATTGTCCGGGCCGCTCAATGTCGTGCTGATATCTCTGGCGGTGCTGGTGGTGATCGCCGTGTTCCTCGTCGTCCGGCGGCAGACGAACCTGCTGGCCGACAAGGCAGAAGCTGCCTACCCGGGTCCGCTGGAGTAGCAGCTCGCGGCTCAGGCGCCGCGGACGGCCTGCTCGTGCGCCAGCAGTTCGGAGAAGGTGAACGACCCGGTGTGCGGGTCGTCCCGCCCGTCCATGTACAGCCGCTTCACCGCGACGAGGATCCCGTCGCTGAGCGTGTTGCGGAAGTCGTCGCGCAGCAACCGTGCCCGGTCCTGCGGATTGGACAGGTAGCCCAGCTCCACCTGGACCGCCGGCATCCGGGTCAACCGCAGGATGCCCCAGGTGCGGTGGTGCACCCGGCAATCGTTCATCCGGGTGCGGGCGACCAGT
>CAXSEW010000565.1:0-3035 GCA_964236185.1 uncultured Nakamurella sp.
CGTCGGGTTCGAACCACTGTCGCCTGGCCTCGAGGTGGATGTACTCCGCGAACGCCTCGGCCAACCGGTCGGCCAGGGCTTTCACCATGATCGAGCGGTAGTCGTCCTGCTCGGCTTCGTAGACGGATGACAGCACTTCGGCGCCGTGGATGGCGACCGCGAAGCCTCCCAGGTGATCCCCGGCCGGCGCGATGTAGTCGGCCAGCGACCGGTTTGGCCTGGCTTCCGGTTTTTCTGTCTGTTGCCGCAACATGGGGAACCGGGCGCCGTCGCCGGCCCCGTCCAGCACGATGTCGTCGCCCTCGCTGTGCGCCGGCCAGAACCCGTAGGCGCCGGCGGCCTGGAACGAATGATTGGCGATGATCAGGTCCAGTAACGCATTCGCGTCGTCGAACAGCTCACGGGCGACCGGCTGATCCAGGATTTGGGGATACTTGCCGCGCAGTTCCCAGGCCAGGAACAGGAACTGCCAGTCGATCATCTTCCGCAGTTCGGCGATCGAAGGGCGCAGCACGCGCACACCGGTGAACGTCGGCACCGGCAGGTTGTCGAAATCCACCGGTTCGCGGTTGTCCTGCGCCTGCTGCAGGGTGAGCAGCCGCTTGTGCTGCCGATTGGCATGCTGATCCCGCAGCCGGTCCTGTTCGAGCCGGTTGTCCACGTCCAACTGCTTCGCCCGATCCGGGTCGAGCAGATCCGAGACGACGCCGACCACCCTCGAGGCGTCGATGACGTGCACCGTCGGGCCTTCGTAGGCCGGCGCGATCCGCACCGCCGTGTGCTGACGCGAAGTGGTGGCACCACCGATCAGCAGTGGCAGTTGGATCCCGCGCCGCTGCATTTCCGCTGCGACAGCGACCATCTCGTCCAACGACGGCGTAATCAGGCCGGAAAGCCCGATGGCGTCGGCATTCTCGGCAATCGCGGTGTCCAGAATCCGGGCGGCCGGAACCATCACCCCCAGGTCGATGACCCGATAGTTGTTGCAGCCCAGCACGACTCCGACGATATTCTTGCCGATGTCGTGCACATCGCCCTTGACGGTGGCCATCACCACGGTGCCCTGGCCACGCTCGTCGTGCACCCGACCCTCCGCCTTGGCGAGTTCTTTCTCGGCCTCCATGAACGGTTCCAGGTAGGCCACCGAACGCTTCATCGCCCGCGCGCTCTTGACCACCTGCGGCAAGAACATCTTGCCCGCGCCGAACAGGTCGCCGACCACCTTCATGCCGTCCATCAACGGCCCCTCGATGACCTGCAGCGGCCGGTCCATCTGCTGCCGGGCCTCCTCGGTGTCCTCCTCGATGAAGTCGACGACGCCGTGCACCAGCGCGTAGGTGAGCCGCTCCCGCACCGGCGCCTCGCGCCAGGACAGGTCGACCGTGCGGACCGTTCCTGAACCGGTGACCGTCTCGGCGAAGGTCACCAGGCGGTCGGTGGCGTCCGCCCGGCGGTCGAACAGCACGTCCTCCACCAGGGTGAGCAGGTCCTTCGGAATGTCCTCGTAGACGATGAGCTGGCCAGCGTTGACGATGCCCATGTCCAGGCCCGCCTGGACGGCGTAGAACAGGAAAGCGGAGTGCATGGCTTCGCGCACCACGTCGTTGCCCCGGAAGGAAAACGACAGATTCGAGATGCCACCGCTGATGTGCACACCCGGGCACCGCTGCTTGATCAGCGGCAGTGCTTCGAGAAAAGCTTTGGCGTAACCGTTGTGCTCGCTGATGCCGGTAGCGACGGCGAGCACGTTGGGATCGAAGATGATGTCCTCGGGCGCGAAACCGGCCTGCTTGGTGAGCAGGTCGTAGGCCCGGCCGCAGATCGACACCTTGCGCTCCACGGTATCGGCCTGGCCCTGCTCGTCGAAGGCCATGACCACCACTCCGGCGCCGTAGTCGTTGATCCGCCTCGCCTGCGCCAGGAACGGCTCCTCACCCTCCTTGAGGCTGATGGAGTTGACGACACCCTTGCCCTGCACGCACTTCAGCCCGGCCTCGAGCACCGACCAGCGCGAGCTGTCGATCATGATCGGCAAGCGGGCGACCTCTGGCTCGGTGGCAATCAGGTTGAGGAACATGGTCATCGCCTTCTCGCTGTCGAGAAGATCGGCATCCATGTTGACATCCAACAGGTTTGCCCCACCGCGCACCTGTTCGAGCGCGACATCGACAGCGCCCTGGTGGTTGTCGGATTCGATCAGCCGGCGGAAGCGCTTCGACCCGGTGACGTTGGTGCGCTCACCGATCATCACGAAGCCGGTGTCGAGGCCGATGACGAACGGCTCGAGTCCGCTGAACCGCGGCTGGCCGCCGTGCCGGGCGAGCTTGCGGGGTGGCAGGCCCGCTACCGCCGCGGCTACCTGCTTGATGTGCGCCGGCGTGGTGCCGCAGCACCCACCGACGATGTTGACCATGCCGGAACCGGCGAACTCGCCGAGCATCGAAGCGGTTTCCTCCGGTGTCTGGTCGTAGCCACCGAAAGCGTTGGGCAGGCCGGCGTTCGGGTGGCAGGCGACGTAGGTGTCGGCCAGCTTGGCGAGCTCCTCGACGTGCGGGCGCATCTCCTGTGCACCCAGCGAGCAGTTGACGCCGACCACCAGCGGATGGGCATGCTCGATGGCGCTCCAGAAGGCCTCGACGGTCTGCCCGGACAGGGTCCGGCCGGACAGGTCGACGATGGTGACGGAGATCCACAGCGGCAGGTGCGGCGCCACGTCGCGGGCGGCGGCGATCGCGGCCTTGGCGTTCAGGGTGTCGAAGATCGTCTCGATCAGCAGCAGGTCCACCCCGCCGTCGGCGAGTGCCTGGATCTGTTCGGCGTACGCGGCCCGGACGTCGTCGAAAGAAACCGCGCGGTAGGACGGGTCCTCGACCCTCGGCGACAGCGACAGCGTCACATTCAGCGGACCGATCGACCCGGCGACGAAACGCCCGCCGAACTCGTCGGCGGCCTGGCGGGCCAGCCGGGCTCCGGCCAGGTTCATGTCCCGCACCAGGTGCTGCAGTGCGTAGGCCGACTGCTCGATGCTGGTGGCG
>CAXSEW010000566.1:0-3030 GCA_964236185.1 uncultured Nakamurella sp.
ATTCCCGCCCTACGACCCGCCGGGAACCCTCAACCAGGTGGCGCTTCCGGGCTTAACCGAAACCTCCGTCCCCTGAATTCGGTAACCCCACCAGTCGCCGCGTCTGGTAGCACCCGGCTGCCGCGCAAGCGGATCAGCCTACGGAAAGGCCGGTGGCTTCCGAGCGGCCGTTAGCCGGCGCACCAGCGCACCGAAGGAAACGCCCGGGCGCGGCGACTCGACAATCCCCACTGCCGTCGAGTAGACCTGACCACGCAGGGCTCCACGTGGAGAATTACGTGACCAGGACCCCTGGGGAATAACGTGACGAACGACATGACCAGTCGGCAACAGCCGAACTCCTTGAACAGGTGGCGGCGGGCAAGTCGGCAGCGTTCAATCAGCTCTACGACACAACGTGCGTCTGGGTCGATTGGACGGCCGTCGCCATCGTGCGCGACCCGAGTCAGGCGGAGGAAGTCACCCAGGAGGTGTTCGCGGAGATCTGGCGGTCCGCTTGCCGGTTCGGCGCCACCAGAGGATCAGCGGCCGGTTGGATCCGGCGGCTTACCCGCAGCCGGTCCGTTGACTTGGTACGGCACGCCCAGTCCGTGGCGGCCATGGACCACCGCTACCACCACCGGCACCTCCCGCCCGAAGTGGACTCGGTTGTGGACGAGGTGCTCCGTAACGCCGACGCAGCCGACCTGCACCGGGCGCTGAGTCAGCTGACCGCGCTGCAACGGCAAGCGCTGGTCATCACCTACGTCCAGGACCTGAGCAATGGCAGGCCAGCACCCTGCTGGGTATCTCCGTCCCCACGCTCAAGAGCCGCGTCCTAGCGCGCTGACCTCGCTGCGCCGAGCGCGAACGCCAAGCATCTGACCGGCCGGCACCCGCCTGGCGGGGCGCAAGATGCGGAGACCGGGAGCTGCCCGACCTCACCGCGACTCCGCTTGCCAACCAGCTATGGCGCGGACTCGTCGAGCAGTCGGATGAGTTGGTGATCGTCCAACGCGGTCCACCGGCAGATGTCGGGTACCGGGCCCGGGTCAGCGACGTTCGGCGTAGCGGCGCGCGCGTCAGGTTGAACTGGCGTAACTGCCAGCATTGTCCACCTGCGCCGGACGAGGCAGTACGCCGCCACGGCCAACACCACCACCATGATCACGATTCGCATGTCCCCACAATTAGAGACTACCGGCGCCGCGCTGCGGCGTATTGGACACGGTCATGGCGATGAGGACCCGGCCGGCGACCTCGGCGTTTCGGCGCCGGGCTGGTCGATGCGACCGCACGGGCTCAACCTGGACGACGCACCGGCTCCACCAATAGGGCGTTCCAGTCCAATGTTGACGACTTGGAAAACGGACCATGCCCGTCGAACCCGGCGACGCCAAAATGGCTGGTCCTTGGACCGAGAGCAACGACATGACAACGCCCACCGCAGCGGACCGATGCGACCTGCATCTCTTACGAGCCCAGAGCACTTGGGCAGCGGAAGATTACACCTGGCACACCCGCCGGTGGAACGGTCCGTAACGATCGCGCCGGTACCGCCGATAACACCCGCAAGCCACCAAGATTTGGTAGACGACGAAGTCATGTCACCTCTGACCGCACCGGTTCGAGGGATGCGCTGAAAGGATGGCCGGGTGAAGGCGACCGCGCAGTGGCGACAGGAAGTGGCGCAGCTCAGCGACGTCGAGCTGGCTGTCGTGGTGCAGCAACACTTACGTGAAGCCGAGGACAGAGGCGGCACGGACCGGGTAGTGGCTGCTCTGGACCGCGCGGTCGCCGGTGAGCATTACAGGTCCCAGGCAACGAGCACCACTTGCCATGGTTGCGCCGAGCCGTGGCCGTGCAGCTGGATCAAGCAGATCGTTGCGTCCGTCCGGTAACAGGGGAGCGGTCGCTTGCTCACACGCGCCGTGGACGGGCTGCTAGGCATTGGTGAACGGGCGGCCCTCTTCCAGGGAACCTTCACCGCCGGCCGGTTACCCAGCGGCGGGTGGCGCATGTCGGTGACCCTCCGGCTACCCGAGCTGGCCGGAGGCGATCCACTTCCCCAAGCCGTCGTGTGGGCATCCCTTCCCGCGCCGGTCGCCCGATGATCACCGTGCTGCTGGTCGATGATCAGCCGCTGATCCGGCTTGGCTTCCGCATGGTCCTGGGATCAGCACCGGACCTGAAACTGGTCGGCGAAGCCGAAAACGGTGCTGTCGCGGTGCGGATGGTTCGCGACCTGGACCCGGACGTCGTGTTGATGGACATCAGGATGCCGGTGCTGGACGGTATCGAGGCGACCAGGGAGATCACGGTCTCCGCAAACCGGTCGAAGGTCCTCATCCTGACCACCTTCGACCTGGACGAGTACGCCTTCGCCGCACTGAACGCCGGTGCCAGCGGCTTCCTACTCAAAGACGCCGATCCCGCCGAGCTTGTCTCCGCGATCCGCACCATCTCCCGAGGTGACGCAGTCATCGCACCACGGATGACCCGTCGTCTGCTGGACACCTTCGCCGCCCGGATGCCCACGCCGGCAAAGCGCACCACCACCCCAAGCAACCTCGACAGACTCACGCCCCGAGAGCAGGAAGTCCTCCTCCAGGTCGGCGCGGGTCTTTCCAACAGCGAAATCGCCGAGCGACTGGTAGTGGCCGAAACCACCGTCAAGACCCACCTCGGCCGGATCCTGACCAAACTGCAAATCCGCGACCGAGTTCAAATGGTAATCTTCGCCTACCAGAACGGATTGATTGACGGCCCCTGAAAAAAACCAACCGTCCCCAAGGATCATGCCACCACCCCGCGCAGCAACAACCGCGCCCGGTGTGGCCCCGACTTAGAGTGATCGAGTCGATACCTAATGGCAAGACAACAACTGTCGATTTTGGTTTAGGGCAGGTTGGGAGAACCGGCGTCGCCGACCCGAACCTTGCCACGTATCGCGGCGGGTACTCGTTGCGGCCAGGGCGACGGCCGGAGTTTCGGACCCGTCTGTAGCGGTGGAGTCGAACGGTCGGGACGTGGCAGGTTAAGCCACGGACT
>CAXSEW010000567.1:0-3028 GCA_964236185.1 uncultured Nakamurella sp.
CCTGAAGGCTCGACGCCGAGCAGGTCATCCCCGTCGTCGGCCCACCTCGCTGTGTCTCATAACTCGTGTCCATAACTGCCTCTGTGGAGCATTCGTACACGGGTTATGAGACATGGCAAGCAAAGGATCGTTCATGAGACACGTCCGATTCAGACCCACCACCGCAGTTGACGGTTGTAACGCAACCCGTGTACGCAACTACGTCACCCGCTCCCCCGATTGCGATACATCACCTCGCTGAAGATCAGCTACGGACGGTTTTATCCGAACCGCGACCGGCACCCCAAAGGCCAGACGACGCGCAGTGTCATGTAGCGGCGGGCCCGCCCAGCGCCACATGGACGAGCGCGGCGATCTCGTCGTCGCTCATCGACGCGGCATCGCCCGCGCGGATCTGGATGGTGCCTTTGCTGGTCCGCAAGCCGTGTCGCTGGATCACCTCGGCGGCCGCGACGACCTCCATGCCGTACAGGAACAGGCCGTGCTTCCACACTCCGACGACCAGGCTCCGCCCGTCCACCCGGTACGTCGGCATGCCGTAGGACAATCCGACGGCCACGCCCGGGTGCCGGCGGAGGATCAGGCCGTGCAACCGGTCGAACAGGGGTCGGTGCTGCGGGTCGATGGCATCGACATACCGAGCCGCAGCGGCGTCCATGCGCCATTCTGACCCGGCGCCCCGCACACAGCGACCCGAGGTCGCGTACACCTGCCGAACCTGCAATGCAACGCGAAAGAGCCGGATCGCGTTAGCGGTCCGGCTCTTCGACGTGTGATCGGCGTCGCCGGTCAGCGCGCCCGGACACCGAACCGACGGTGGAACTTTTGGATCTGTCCCTAGCTGTCGACCACCCTGGCGTTACCGGTCCAGAACGGGTGGGACGCGCTGGTCACGTCGACAGCGATCATCGGCAGCTGTACGCCACCGACCTCGGCGGTGACAGTGCTGCGCGCGGTGGACCGGGTGACGAACTGATCGCCAGTGCTCGAATCGCGGACGACGACCTGGTGGTAGTCCGGATGGATGTTGCTCTTCATCACGATCACTCCTTCTCGTCGACCCCGGGCCTCCGCCGGACGTCTCGACTGTTCGATATAACGCGAATCAGTATCGCTATAGTCCCGCACTCGCGGGTACCGTTGACACGTGCCAGTGGTTCGCTCGTCCCAGCAGTCCGTCGCTCCGGCATATCCGGCGGTCGACTCCGAGGTGCCGGCGCCCTTCGAGCGGGCGTTCGCCGCCGCCGTGGATCTACTGGCGTCCGGAACCGTGGTGGTACTGACCGGAGCGGGCATGTCGACCGACTCCGGCATTCCGGACTACCGGGGCCCGGGCGCTGCGGTCCGCGCGCCGATGACGATCACCGAGTTCATTTCCGGACCCGTTGCCCAGCAGCGGTACTGGGCGCGCAGCCACCTCGGCTGGCAACGCATGGGCACAGCGGTGCCCAATGGCGGGCATCGAGCACTCGCCGCCCTGGAGCACGCCGGCTATGTGGACGCGCTGATCACCCAGAACGTCGACGGACTGCACCAGCAGGCGGGCAGCCGCCAGGTGGTCGATCTGCACGGGCGCATCGACGAGGTGGTCTGCCTCAATTGCGGGCTCATCACCTCCCGCCGGGATTTGCACCATCGGCTCGTGGCGCTCAACCCGGGATTCGGCGACAACCTGGATCTGGCCAGCGCGCCGGACGGCGACGTCGAGTTCGACGACACCGCCGGATTCCGCGTCGCCGGCTGCCGCCGCTGCTCCGGAGTGCTCAAGCCCAACGTCGTGTTCTTCGGCGACAGCGTAGCCAAACCGCTTGTACAGCAGTGTTTCTCGGCTGTGGACGCCGCGAAGGGCCTGCTCATCGCCGGGTCGTCCCTGACGGTGATGTCGGGTCTGCGCTTCGTCCGGCACGCGAAGCGACGCTGTATTCCGATCGTGATCCTCAATCAGGGCGCGACCCGCGGCGACGACCTCGCCGACTGGAAGTTGGAAGCGGGTTGCACGCCGACGCTCCGGGCGCTGTGCGACCAGCTCGGCTGCTGAACCGCACGGACGACTGGTGTCATCACCCGCCTGCAGGGGGGATGATGGGAGTTTGCTGCCACTACACCCGCGGGGGGCCGACGTCATCGATGAGCAGGGTTCGGTCACCATCGGACAGGGCTGGCCGCAGCTGCTCGCCCGCGACGACGTCCTGCTGGTGGACGGCCGATACTCGCTGATCAACGAGGCGATGACGCCCGAGGAGGCGACCGTTGCCGACCTGCTGTTCGTCGCAGCGGCGTTGGACGCGGCGGCCGTGGGCTACCTGCTGATTCGCGGGAACGCCGACCGCCCGGTGTTGGCCGTCGACTGGCGCGACCGCCACCAACTGGTCGACGTCCTGGCTCGTGCCGGAACCCGGGAACCGCTCTACTCGCGGGCGCTGGACAAAAGTTCCGCGGCGGTGCTGGTCGCCGCGGGCTCACTGTCGCCCAATCCCCGGGCCCGGGTCTTCCGGTTGTTCCGGCCCCGCATCGAGTTGCGGGGCGGCCTGCGATTCGGTGTCGCAACGGGCGTCCAACTGGAGTTGTGGTCGTTCTCCAACGGCCGGGCGAAACCGCCGACGGAGAACCGGCTGACCCGCCGGGAGTGGATCACCGAGACGATGGTCCGGACGACCGTGCAACGGTATGGCCGCAGCTGGATCACCCTGGCCGACATGTTCGCCGATTTCAGCGACGACATCACCTTCGACATCGACATCGTCTTCTCCTGGGTCGATGCCGGATCACTGGAATGGCAGAAGGCGCGCGCCAAGCGCATGTCCAGCTATGTGGTCGGCGAGGGGGACGACAACGAGGCACGCTTCCGGCAACTCGACGAATTGAAATACGCGCTGCGGTCGGTCCACCTGTTCGCGCCCTGGATCCGGCACATCTTCATCGTCACCGATTCGGACACCCCGATGTGGCTCACCGAACATCCCCGGGTCACCGTGGTGCGCAGCGAAGAATTCTTCTCAGACCCCTCCGTGCTACCCACCCACAACTC
>CAXSEW010000568.1:0-3026 GCA_964236185.1 uncultured Nakamurella sp.
CGGATCTCGAAGTTCTGCTGCTCGACCTGCGTCTGCGCACTGCGGATCGCCTTGGAGACGAATTTGTGCTCGATCGGCATGTCGTCGGGCATCCGGAGTCTGGTCATCAGCATCTCGACGGTGCCGCCGCCGACCCGACGCATCAGGTCGTCTCCCAGGGACAGGTAGAACCGCGACTCCCCCGGATCGCCCTGCCGGCCGGAGCGGCCACGGAGCTGGTTGTCGATGCGCCGGGACTCATGACGTTCGGTGCCCAGCACGTACAGGCCGCCGGCGGCCCGGACCTTGTCGGCTTCGGTCTTGGTTCTCTTCGCGGCGCCTTCCAGCGCCTCCGGCCACGCCGCCTCGTACTCCTCCGGCGTCTCCGCCGGGCTCAGCCCACGCTCGCGCAGATCGAGGTCGGCGGTGAAGTCGGCGTTGCCGCCCAGGACGATGTCGGTGCCGCGGCCGGCCATGTTGGTGGCGACCGTGACGGCTCCGGCGCGCCCGGCCTGGGCGATGATCGCGGCCTCCCGAGCGTGGTTCTTGGCGTTCAGCACCTCGTGCGGTACCCCGGCGCGCAGCAGCAGCTTGGACAGCAATTCGGACTTCTCGACCGAGGCGGTGCCGACCAGGACCGGCTGGCCCTCTTCGTGCCGTTCGGCGATGTCGCTGACCACAGCCTCGAACTTGGCGTCCTCGCCCTTGTAGATCAGGTCGCCCTCGTCGAGGCGGCGGACCGGCTTGTTCGGCGGGATCGGCACCACGCCCAGCTTGTAGGTCTGGCTCAGCTCGGCGGCCTCGGTCTGAGCGGTACCGGTCATACCGGAGAGCCGCTCGTACAGCCGGAAGTAGTTCTGCAGGGTGATGGTGGCGAGCGTCTGGTTCTCCGCCTTGATCTCGACGCCCTCCTTGGCCTCGATCGCCTGGTGCATGCCCTCGTTGTAACGGCGGCCGTGCAACACGCGCCCGGTGAACTCGTCGACGATCAGCACCTCGCCGCTGACCACGATGTAGTCGCGGTCCTTCTTGTACAGCTCTTTGGCCTTGAGTGCGTTGTTGAGGAAGCCGACCAGCGGCGTGTTGACCGACTCGTACAGGTTGTCGATGCCCAGCGCCTGCTCGACCTTGGCGACGCCCTCTTCGGTGACGCCGACGGTGCGCTTGGCCTCGTCGACCTCGTAGTCGCCGTCGCCGCCACCTTCGGCGCCCTTGCGCAGCCGCGGCACCAGCCGGGCGAACTCGGAGTACCACTTGGACGACTGGTCGGCCGGGCCGGAGATGATGAGCGGCGTCCTGGCCTCGTCGATCAGGATCGAATCGACCTCGTCGACCACGGCGAAGTGGTGCCCGCGCTGGACCAGGTCGTCCTTGGACCACGCCATGTTGTCGCGCAGGTAGTCGAAGCCGAACTCGTTGTTGGTGCCGTAGGTGATGTCCGCGGCGTACTGCGCCTTCCGGACGTCCGGGGTCTGCTGCGACAGGATGACGCCGACCTCGAGGCCGAGGAAGCGGTGCACCCGGCCCATCCACTCGCTGTCCCGCTGGGCCAGGTAGTCGTTGGTGGTGACCAGGTGGACGCCCTTGCCCTCGAGCGCGTTGAGGTAGATGGGCAGGGTGGAGACCAGGGTCTTGCCCTCGCCGGTCTTCATCTCGGCGATGTTGCCCAGGTGCAGGGCGGCGCCGCCCATCAGCTGGACGTCGAAGTGCCGCTGCCCGAGAGTGCGCTTGGCCGCCTCGCGCACGACCGCGAAGGCCTCGGGAAGGAGGTCGTCGGTGGTCTCGCCGGCGGCGAGCCTGGCCTTGAACGTGTCGGTGAGTGCGCGCAACTCGGCATCGGTCAGATCGGTGTAGTCGGACTCGATGTCGTTGATGTGGTCGGCGATGGCGCGCAGACGTTTGATCGTCTTCGCCTCGCCGGCGCGGAGCAGTCGGGACAGAACCACGTGGTCACCCTCGGTCGATTTTCACCAGCCGCAGCGGTCGCATCCTACTTCCGCAGCCGGCTGCCTCCGAGGACTCTGAACGCCCCCGGCACCGTCAATGGTATGCGCAACGGGCCTGCGTTCCGGCCCGGCCAGCGCTTTCCGGAGCCCCGGACGCATGGGAATCAGGCGCGAGCCGGACCCCTACCCACGGCGCACCGCACGTCTCCGCGGGCGCCGCGCCACCGGAGGCCCGGGTGGACGGCCGGCTTCACCGACCACAGCTCAGGTGAGCCGCAGCAAGCCGTAGTCGAAGCCCTTGCGGCGGTAGACCACCGAGCACAGACCCGATTCCGCGTCCTTGAACAGGTAGAAGTCATGCCCGACCAGCTCCATCTGGAACAGCGCCTGATCCACCGTCATGGGGTCGGAGGGATGGTCCTTGATCCGCACCACCCGGCCCGGGCCACCGTCCGCGGTGTTGCCGCGACCGTCGTCCTGCCAGCGGTCCACTGCCCCGTCGCCGGCCGCATCGTCGGCCGAGTAGTCCGGCTCCTCGAGCAGGCCGCCGCCCGGTCCGGCGACGACGGAGATAGGTGTGCGGGCATGCTGCTTGTGGTGCCGGATGTCGGCGGAGCGTCGTAGCCGGGCCTCCAGCTTCATCACGGCTGCGTCCAGGGCACTGTAGAAGCTGTCGGCGCTGGCCTCGGCCCGGACGACCGGTCCACGGCTGGCCAGTGTGATCTGCACCCGCTGGCACGTCTTGGAGAGCCGACGATTGGTCTCGTGCGAGAGCTCGACATCCACTCTGATGATCTTGGAGTCGTAACGTTCGCTGCGAGCCAGCTTCTCCGCGACGTGCAACCGGAAGTGGTCCGGGACTTCGACGTTGCGGCCTTTGACGACAATATCCACGTGTTCTCCCGACGCTCATGACGGCCGGTCTGACCCGGGCGCGCCAACGGACTCCGTTGTGTCCCGAGCGCGTCCGAGAGGCGCTGGTGAATCCGGGCGGGCCCGGGATGTCATTGAACCTACCGGCCCACGTGGTGAATTCAAGGAGCTGGACACCTTTGAGTTCGCTATGCACCATCTGAATCAATTCCTCGCTCGTCCGGCTGC
>CAXSEW010000569.1:0-3022 GCA_964236185.1 uncultured Nakamurella sp.
CTGTCGGTGGAGAAGATCAGCACGCCGATGCTGGTCATCCATGGCGACAAGGACTACCGGGTGCCGATCGGACAGGGCCTACGGCTCTGGTACGACCTGCTGTCGAAGTCCGGTTTACCGGCCGACGACCAGGGGCGAACCCCGCACCGGTTCCTGTACTTCCCGAACGAGAATCACTGGGTGCTGACACCGGGTCACGCCAAGGTCTGGTACCGGGTGGTACTCGACTTCCTCGCCGAGCGGGTGCTCGGTCAGTCGCCGGCCGAGCTGCCGGCGCTGCTGGGTGGGCCGCCGGATCCGGTGGACGTGGCTACCGAGCCCGGCCCGGCGGTGCAGTGATCGGTGGCAGATTCAGAGGAACTGCACGAGGTGTGGGTCGAACTGACCAGCGGCAGTCGGGCGATCGTCGGCCGGTCGCTGCCCGACCGCGCCTCGGCCAGCCTGGTGGCGAACCGTTGGATCGCCATCGCCCGGTCCGAGGACGGGCTGCACGAGACCATGCCGGGGAGCGGCGTCGTGGTGCGGGCCACCTCGATCATCGCCATCAAGGCCCAGCCCCAGCCGGTCAGGAACTGGGTCAGCGGACCTCGGGAGGGCAGCTGGCTCTGAAGTCCGGCCGCAGAGACGGCAACGGTGCACTTGCCGTGGGCGAGTGCATCGTTGGTGAGCTCATCGAGAGCGGCGGCGGAAGCGAATCCTACTCGAGGTAGTCGCGCAGCACCTGGGAGCGGGACGGGTGGCGGAGCTTGGACATCGTCTTGGATTCGATCTGCCGAATGCGCTCCCGGGTGACCCCGTAGACCTGGCCGATCTCGTCCAGGGTGCGGGGCTGCCCATCGGTGAGGCCGAAGCGCAGTCGGACGACTCCCGCCTCTCGCTCGGACAGGGTCTGCAGGACGGCCTGCAACTGGTCCTGCAGCAACGTGAACGACACCGCGTCCACAGCGACGACAGCTTCGGAGTCTTCGATGAAGTCACCGAGCTGCGAGTCGCCCTCGTCGCCGATCGTCTGATCGAGCGAGATGGGCTCCCTGGCGTACTGCTGGATCTCCAGCACCTTGTCGGGGGTGATGTCCATTTCCTTCGCGAGCTCTTCCGGCGTGGGCTCACGGCCGAGGTCCTGGAGCAATTCGCGCTGGATGCGGCCGAGCTTGTTGATGACCTCGACCATGTGCACCGGGATGCGGATGGTCCGGGCCTGGTCGGCCATGGCCCGGGTGATGGCCTGCCGGATCCACCAGGTGGCGTAGGTGGAGAACTTGTAACCCTTGGTGTAGTCGAACTTCTCGACCGCGCGGATGAGCCCGAGGTTGCCTTCCTGGATCAGGTCCAGGAACGCCATGCCGCGGCCGGTGTAGCGCTTGGCCAGCGAGACCACGAGCCGCAGGTTCGCCTCCAGCAGATGGTTCTTGGCGCGTTCGCCGTCCCGCCGGATCCAGTTGAGGTCGCGACGCATCTGCGTGGTGACCTTCTCGCCGGCCTCGGTGGTCTGCCGCACCCGCTCGACCGCGTACAGACCGGCCTCGATGCGCTCGGCGAGGTCGACCTCCTCTTCGGCGTTGAGCAGCGCGACCTTGCCGATCTGCTTCAGGTACGCCCGGACCGAGTCGGCGGATGCGGTGAGCTCGGCATCCTTGCGGGCCTGCTTGAGCGCTTCGGACTCTTCCTCGTCGTCCCAGGTGAAGTCGTCGGATTCGGCCTTCGCGGTGGCGGGCTTGGCCTTGGCCGTCGCTTCTTCCTCGTCGACCGTCTCGTCTTCCTCGGCATCGGGCTCGATGGCACCGACTTCGATGATCTCTGATTCGAGGGTCTCGACCTCGATCACCTCGACCTCGGCCCCGGCCAGATCGGGGGCATCGACCAGGTCGAGTGGCTCGACCACATCCTCGACCCCGTCGGCGCTGGGCGCTGCCGAGGCGGCGACCTTCACCGGGGCGGCGGCGCGGGGCTTGGCCTTGCTGGCCGCGCGCTTGGCCGGAGCCTTGGGCGTCGCAACGGGGGAAGCCGTGGCTGCGGAAGCCTCGGCGAGCACCGGCCCGCCGGCCTGGGCCGGAACGCCGTGGTCCGCGTGCCCGTGGGTTCCGGTGCTGATCTGCGAGGAAGAAGCTGATGCGGCTGCCACTGATGCCCTTTCACGAAAGATAGCCGTCGTAAACCCCGACCAGCGCCGCCCGTTGAACGGGCAGGCTTCCTCGGGTTTGTCCAGATCAGAACGACTGACTGGAAGGCGACTGTGCCAGTGTAACGGCGACTGTGCCGAGGCCACGACTGATCGCCGGTATGGGCACAGGTCCCAACAGGGTGAATAGCGGTATCAGGCCTCGTGATCCTCGTGTGCGGCAAGGGCTGAACCAACGATTCCGGCATTGTTGATGAGCTGCGCGACGACCAGGGGCGTGCGGCACTTCAACAACGGGACCCACTTGTCCGGCTTCTTGGATATGCCGCCGCCCAGGATGAACAATTCCGGCCACATCAAATTCTCCAGGGCTGACAGGTACTTGGACGCACGCTTGCACCACTGCTCCCAGCTGAGGTCGTCGCGCTCCTTTGCCGACGCCGCTGCCTTGGTCTCGGCGTCATGGCCGTCGAGCTCGATGTGCCCCAGCTCGGAGTTCGGGATCAGCAGACCGTTGTGGATGATCGCGATGCCGATACCGGTGCCGAAGGTGACCATGATGACGACGCCGTCGTGGCCGCGGCCGGCGCCGTAACGCACTTCCGCCAGGCCCGCCGCGTCGGCGTCGTTGAGCGCCGTCACCGGGCCGGGCAGTCGCTTGGACATCAGCTCGACGAGGTTGGTGCCCTTCCAGCTCGGGTCGACGTTGGCCGCGGTCTTGACCTCGCCGCCCTGCACGACGCCCGGGAAGTCGACGCCGAACGGGCCTTTGTAGTCGAAATTGCCGGCGACCTCGGCCGCGGTCTGCGCCACGGCTTCCGGGGTCGCCGGTTGGGGTGTGTCCTTGCGGAATCGGTCACCGATGAGCTTCCCGGTGGCGAGATCGACCACACCACCTTTGAT
>CAXSEW010000570.1:0-3019 GCA_964236185.1 uncultured Nakamurella sp.
GCTGGAAAGACGGTCACCATCCCGGTCACCGTGAAGAACACCGGCGTTGCGCCGCTCAGCTATTTCGCCGACGGCCGGTTGACCAAGACCGGCGACATAGCGCTGGCGGAACTGACCGGCAATTCCACCGATCTGCCGCTGCCGGTCCCGGCCGGCGTCTATCCGGAATGGCTGGTTCCGACCGAAACCACGCTGGCGACCTTTGCGGCGTCGGCCACGCAGCCGGTCAACCTGGACGTCTTCTACTACTCGGGTGAGCCGGAGAACTACGCCGCGGCAGAGGGCAACGGCGCCATCGTCCAGGTCGCCGCCCGCCAGGTCTCCCCCGGCCTCTGGGCGGCGGACGTCGGCCAGACCGGGCCGTTCGCCGGTCCGGCCCCCACCGGAACCGTCTCGGTGGCGGCATCGGTGCACGGTCAGCTGTTCGATCCGGCCGTCACCTCATCGACCGGCGACGTCTGGTACCAAGGAGTCGACAGCCAGTCGAATTCGGCGATCGCCGCGCTGCTGCACGCAGAGCACCCGGCGGTCGCAATCCCGGCCAAGCCGGGAGTCTCCTCCGATCGGGCCAACACCACCGACGCGGCGCCGGCGCCGTTGACGATTGCGCCCGGTGGCACCGGGACGATCCTGGTCAAGGTCACGCCCAAGGGGACGAAGGGCAGCGTGGTCACCGGCCACGTCTACATCGATACGTTCAACCCCACCACGCTGTCGGGTGACGAACTGATCGCCCTGCCCTACAGCTACCAGATCGGCTGATCCGCACCGCCCGGGTGCGCCACTGCGCACCCGGGCGGTCCGGCAGGCTCCAGACAGCGCGGCTCCTGGCAGCGAAAAGGCGTCGGTCCCATCGCCACCGGCGCTTTTGCCGTGCCGGGCCTTCGTTCTAGAGTCCGGCGGGCCGCAGACCAAGCCACCCGGCGAGATCGGCGATCTCGGCGTGGATGTCCGCCGCCATGGCCTTCGTCAGGCGTACGTCCGGATGCAGCGCGTGCACGTCGAAGGTGCCCTTCTGCCGGTCGGCGGTGGCGTCGAGTTTGCCGACCAGCCGGTCGTGCGAGAGCACCGGCAGGGCGAAGTATCCCCACCGGCGTGCGGCCGCCGGCTTGTACATCTCGAGCACATAGGTGAAGTCGAACAGGTCCGACGCCCGAATCCGATCATGGATCAACCGGTCGAACGGCGACAGCAGGGCGGTGCGCCCGCTGAACGGCAGCCCGACGGCGTCAGGATCCACCCGCCACTCCAACTCGCTGCCATCAACCACCGCCGACTCGCCGGCCTGACCGACGAGTTGCGCCCGGGCGATACCCAGCGACCGCAGCCGCCGCTCGTCGCGCCGGCGGAGCGCCTCCTCCATCGGGACGACCGGCACGTCCGAGGGATAGACGCGTTCAGCCAGATCCCAGATGCGTTGCCGCCCAGCACGACCGGCGATCGCGACCCTCCCGCGTCCGACGAGGACCTCGAGCATCATCGTGACGTTGCGGCTGTGCGTCCAACCGGTCGACTCCCAGGGCACACCACAGGTGTCGGGGATGTCGCGGGATTGCAGCGGTCCGGCGTCCCGGAGTCGGTAGAGGATGTCGTGCTGGAAGGATGCGTTGGCGGCCAACCAGTCCCGGGTTCGGGCGTAGCGGGGCGGGCCGGCCATGTCCCCCAGGTACAGCTCGAGATCGGCCATCGGCCGCAACATGGCGACGGCAGGGTTGACCGGGTCGTCCTGGGAGACGTGCTCGAACAGGGTGCGGTCCTGTTCGGCCGCAGCCTTCAACTGCACCGGCTGGTAGCTGGATCCGAGCCGGCTCCAGGAGATCAGGTCGGCGCACGGAGCTACGGCGGCGGTCGGATCGAGCTGGAGAAAGGTCAGCTGCTGCACCATGGGGAGCAGGTCGGTCGGGCGCTGCGCACCGAGCAGTTGGGCCCGGACCGCGATGCGCCGGGCTTCGTCCCGATCGAGCCGCAAGGGTGGCATCAGGAGATGGTAGAGGCGCGGGAGACGCCAGGCTCAGCGTCGAGCGAACTCGCCCGGTCGCACGGCCGGATGGAGATCCGTCGTCGGCTTGAAGCCGGGCGCAGTCCTGCCGAGCCACTGCAGCGTCTGCGGTATCAACGCCTCCCAGACGGCAAGGCGGTGCCCGGCGTTGGGAAGCACGTCGGCGGTCACCGAGGTCGGCGGTTTCGCGATGGACAGCAGCTGCCGGGTGGTCCCGTACGAAACGGTGTCCGCCGCCGAGGTCTGCACCCACAGCGCGATCTTCGGTGGATGGTCCCGGGCCAGGGCGAGCAGGTCGTAATGATTCCACTGCAGGCTGTCCGGCTTGAAAGGTACGTATGGCGTTTCGAAGGTCGGTTGGTAGTAGCCGCCCAGACTGATCGCCGCCGCAAACAGATCCGGGTGCAACATGGCCAGCATGTTGGCGCACCAGGCGCCGGCGCTCAAACCGAACGTCGCCCAGGAGCTTCGGTCGTTGCCCACGCGCAGGTGGTGTTCCACCCAACTGGTGACGTCGCGGGTCAGCCATTGTTCGATCTGCGGTTGCCCGGCGCCGCCGTCGACACATTCGGTGTCCAGTCTCGTGGGTGTGTAGTACGGCATCACGATCACCGACGATGCGAGGTTGCCGTCGGCGGTCTGCTGTGCGGCCAGCTGCCCGAGCTTCATGTTGTACCAGAGCTGCCGCGGCGTCCCCGGTGCACCGTGGAAGGCCTCCAGGACCGGGAAACGGTGACCGGCCATCGAAGGTTCCGTGTACTGCGGTGGGTACCAGACCGCAATGGTGCTGGAAACCCGACTGACCGGGCCGTTGACGACATATTGGCGGACCTGGCCGGTGGCAGGCCCGGCGCCGGCAGCCAGGTCGAGCGAGGACAGACTGGGCAGATCCGCCAGCGGTACTGCCTGATGAGCCCCTTGGGCATCTTTACCGATGGACGCGGCCGCAGCCTGGCCGGCAGCTGCGCCGGCGGCCAACACGTTACCGGGATCCGTTCCGCTGTAGGTGCCGAGGTCGGC
>CAXSEW010000571.1:0-1888 GCA_964236185.1 uncultured Nakamurella sp.
AACCGGCCGGCGAGCCGATCGCCGCTTGACACGAATCAACATGGGATGTCTGGCAGGACGGGCAGTTGCAGGTACGACCCGTGCTCACCGCCGGTGTGGATGACGTGCTTCCCGCTGTTCGCTCCGACGTATTCGCGGATGCCCGGCATCAGCGTCCCCAGCAGGTTCCGGGAGCTGATCACGAGGCGCAGCTGCTCTCCGGCATGGAACGCCAGACCTACCGGCATGAGGTCGATCTCGACTTCGACGATCTGGCCCGGAGCGAGCTTCTCGGCCCGGTCGAAGGTGTGCGCGGGCACATCGTCGGTGGACAGCGTGTCGTCGAGATGCCGGAGCGACACCCGCAGCCGTCCATCAGACCCCTTGTAGCGCAGGATGGTGGCGCCGTGATCGGTGAGGTCGTGGATCATTGCGCTCTGGTTGGGCGTGGTGAACGCCTGCAGCGGTGTCCCGTGCGCGTCGAGTTTCTGCACGAGCACGAACAGGTCCATGTCGTCAGCACCCTGTGCCTCCACCCACAGATGCGCTTTCGGGTAGCCGACCAGCACGGTTGCCTGCTCGAACCGGGTCAGGAAGGACACCGCGGCCGGGTTGGTCGCGGTGTCGTACGCCGCCGGCACCTCGGCGCCGGGCACGTCGGCGGTCAATGTCCGGGTGCGGCCGTCGAGGTAGTACTTCGTCGACGTGACGTCGGCCGGCGGGAATGCGTCCGCGGTGACCCCGATCTGGTCACCACCCTCGAGGTCCAGCAGCGCGTAGCGGACGGGAGCGGTTGTCTCCCAGTCGTTGTCCTTGTCCTTGAGGAAACGGTCGAAGAAGCGCAGCAGATCGTCGACGTTCGCCTGGTCGTAGTAGTCCGGCCACTCCTGGGTGTTGTGGACGCGCAACCACTTCTGCGCCGCCGCCATCCGCCGCCAGGCCCGGAAGGTGCCCGCGGTGTGCAGGGTGTTGGAGTAGCTGGCCACCACGTACGCCGGGACCGTGATCCGGTCGAAGGCCGGGATCTTGTTCTCCCACAACTCGCTCATCAGTGGGAACGCAGCCGCCTCCGAGACGATGTCCTCCTTCTGGTTCTTGCCGAAGAAGCTGCCGTTCTGGAGTTGCTGGGCGAACCCGGTGTCGGGCATCCCGCCGCGCAGCACCAGGTCGCGGTAGACGTCGCTGACGCCTTCCCACGGGTTGATCGCGGCCAGGTGCGGCGGTTGCTCGGCGGCGGTGAACCATTGGGAGGCGGCCAGGTAGGACGTGCCGCTCATACCGACTTTGCCGGTGCACCAGTCTCTTTCGGCCAGCCATTCGATCAGGTCGTAGCAGTCGCGCCCCTCCTGGCGGTCCCACAGCACGCTGTCACCCTCGGAGTCGACGACGCCGCGGATGTCCGGGTGGCAGACGGCGTAACCCTGGGCGCACCAGAATGCCGGATCCGGGCCCTCGAACTTCGACAGGCCGGAGACGATGCTGTTGCTCAGGCCGACCAGGCCGAACACGCCCATCACGCTCATCGAGGTTCCCTGACCCTTGCCATACGGGCTCCACGCGACGATGACCGGCACCTTCTCGGTGCCGACCGGGCGGAACACGTCGACGTAGATGGTGACCCCGTCGCGCAGCTGAACGGCGACATCCTTCTCGAACACGACATCGACCGGCAGTGGCCGGAACGGCGGTGCGATCTGGTATCCCGCCTTCAATGTCTTCATCCCCGGCTCGAAACCGGTCAGTACGCCGGTGCGGCCCGCCGGCAGCGGCTGAGACGGTACGTACATCTTCTGGTCATCGCTCATGGCGAGCTCCTCAAGTCTGTAGAGCCCGACGTTGGACTCATGTGTCGGTTGCGAGCGTACGTCCGACTTTCGTTCGCAACCCTTCTCGAACCAGCGACGAGGCG
>CAXSEW010000571.1:1898-3019 GCA_964236185.1 uncultured Nakamurella sp.
AAAGAGTCCGCTCATCGGACCGTTCGCAACGGATCGAAGACGACCACCGAAGTGCCTGCCGCACAGCCAGACTGGTGACTGCGGTGGGCCGGGACCACGGTGCTGCTTGCCACCGCGGTCCTTTCGGGATCGCTGCAGCCGGACCCAGCCCGCCGTCCACGACCAAGGTCTGCGCCGAGATGAATCCCGTCTCGTCGGAGGCGAGCCACGCGACGGTGTCAGCGATATCAGCGTCGCTCTGCTCCGAGACGTCGCACTCGACCGATAGCGCGCGGGGGCCGGCCGAGCGGACCGTCCTCGCGGTCTCGCTCGCATCGATCAGGTCGGCGATCGCGACGCTGTCACCTCTCGGCCAGCCGGACCGCGGTCGCGCGTCTCAGGCCGGGAGCGCCGCCGGTCACCACCGCGACCCGCGCGGCCGGAGGTGTGTCGGACTCCGACGTGTGTGATTCGACTGCGCTGGTAGTCATGGGTGATCCTGTCCTGCCGACTGGTGGGAACGGAACTCTCGCTGCACGAACTGTTCCCAGGTGGTGGGGCGGCGACCGAGCAACCAACTGAGCACGTTCGGATTGCCGACGAAGTCGTGACTGCTGTAGCGATCGCTGATGGCGCGCGCCACCCGGGTCTGGTACGGAAACCGGCTCAGATCGTCTGTGGCAAGGGCAGCTTTGAGAAAGACATCTGAATCCATGTATTCGGGCGTGATCTCACGGCCCACGACCTGCGAGATGACACGTGCGAGGTCGTACCCCGTGTAGCGACCGGGTGCGACGAGTTCGTACGTCGCACCGGCGTGCTGCTCGCTGTCGGTGAGGACAGTTTCGGCCACCTCGGAGACGTCATGCAGGTCGACCATCGATTGGTAGCGATTCAGCGACCAGGAGAGCCGGAAGACGTCGCTCTCGAAGGCGGGCTTCAGCCGATGGCGCAGCATGTAGTTGGCCGGCTGGAGGATGGTGAACTTGAGACCCGAGGACAGCAGATGTTCTTCGAGGTCGCGTTTGATCTCGTGCTGGATCAGGTCGGTGGTGATCGCGTGCAGTACAGAGCTGAACGCGAAATGCTGCACGCCGGCACTGCGGGGGGCGTCGATGACCGCAGAGCCCGTGTTTCGTTCC
>CAXSEW010000572.1:0-3006 GCA_964236185.1 uncultured Nakamurella sp.
AGGAGTCGTCATGCGCATTTTCTCTTCCCGCTCCGGCCGCCTGCTGACGGCGGCGGTGGCCGCTGCTGCGGCAGCCATGGTCATCACCCCGGCCGCTGTGGCCGGCGCCGCGTCGGTGACCTACACGGCCCCCACCTGGGATCTTGATCAGATCGGCACGAACATGACGGTGACGACATCGTTCACGGCATCGACGCCGATCGTCGCCGAGAAGGCCGGTATCTGCGCCCGTAACAGCTCGAACGGCCTCGTCGATTTCCCCTTCACCTTGAACGTTCCGCTGAGCACCACGCCGACGACCGTCAGCGCCACCCGGTCCCTCAGCCCGGGCAACTACACGATGTGGGCCTGCGCCAAGGCCGGCGGTTACTGGAAGGACGTCGGGACCAAGTACCCGGTCGTCGTGCTCGATCCCGCGAAGACGCCCACCTACCCCGCACCCGTGGCAAATCCGACGCCCTCGACGCCGAGCGGACAGCAGATGCCGGTAGGCGATCTACCGGGGTGGCACCAGACATTCAAGGACGACTTCACCACCCCGGTGGCGAAGGGCTCGTTCCCCGGCGCCTACGCCGGAAAGTGGCAGAGCTACAACGGTTTCAAGGACTCCTCCGGCAACGGGATGTACAACCAGAACATCATCTCCATGCACGACGGCGAGATGGACCTGAACCTGCAGACCATCAACGGCGTCCCGCAGGGTGCGGCTCCGTCGCCGATCACCACCGGCGGTTGGCAGGGCCAGACCTATGGGCGCTACTCCATCCGCTACCGCTCCGACTGGATGCCGGGCTACGGCACCGGCTGGCTGCTGTGGCCGGACAGCGGCAACTGGAACGACGGCGAGATCGACTTTCCCGAAGGCGGACTCGGCGGCACCATGCAGGCGTACAACCACTGCATCGGCAACGCCTCGAACAACTGCACGGCCGTCAACTCCGGTGTCACCTTCATCGACTGGCACACCGCGACCGTGGAGTGGAGCCCCGCCGGCGTCTACTTCATCCTCGACGGCAAGGTGATCGGCTCGGACACCAGGAGCATCCCCACCAAGCCGCTGCACTGGGTCCTGCAGACCGGCACCCACGGGCCGCTGCCCTCCGCCGACCTCAACGGTCACGTGCTGATCGACTGGGTGTCCATCTACACCGCCGTCGGCACCCCGCCCGCCCCGACGACCCAGGCCGCAACCGCGACCAGGTAGTCAGCTGCGATATTTCCCCTGCTTCGCTCCAACGACCAGTGGTCCCGGTACCAGCCGGGACCACTGGTCGTTGTGCTGTGCCGGCCGCCAACGGTGGTGCGCACCGGGTGGGCCAATCGAAAACAAGCCCGGAAGCCCAACTACGGCAATCTGTCTGCCACAGCCATCCGTAGCTCGTCGAGGTAGTCCCTTGCGGCACTGTCCCAGGTCCGTATCCCCGGCGACAGGGAGGCCACCGTCGCCGGAGGCCGCGGTGCGGCCAACGCCTGGCTCACCAGGGCGACGAGCCCGGCAGTATCGTCGGCGATCCGTAGCAGCGGGTGTTCCGGCTGTTCCCGAGCAGCTGTGGGGGTGGCCACGACGGGAAGGCCGGTCGCCAATGCCTCCGAGACGGAGTTCCGGATTCCGAGTCCATGCCGGTCCGGGAAGACAGCGACGTCGGCGGCCTGGAAGATCTTCAGAACGGAGGGAACATTGCCTTGGACGCTCACCCGGTCGCCGGCCAATGCCAGCACCGAGGAGGAGGGGTGGCGGCCGGCGAGAACGAAGTGCGCCTCGGGTACGTCGGCCCAGATCTTCGGAGCCAGCTCGCGAATGAGGATCTCGGCGCTCTCGACATTGGGGGGATAGTTGAGACTCCCGACGAAGCACACTGTCGGCGGCTGATCTAGTGGGCGGGCGATCAGCTCGGCCGGCCGATCGACACCATTCGCGATGCTGACAACGGTCCGGCCGATCCGGCCGGACCACCGCTGGGCATCCTGGCGACCCACCGTCAGCAGCCTGGCCCGGGCAGGTAGCGCCCGCTCCGCCCGCTCGGCTTGTCGCGCCTGCCGGGCTCGATAGAGCCGCGACAGACCGGTAGCGACCCCAGCTTCCATCAAGGCCCGCGCGGACCAGGGGTCGACGACCTGCAGTACGACGGGGCCTCGAACCCAGTGGGCGAGGTAGGCGACGTGGGGTCCGTGCAGGAGCGTGACGTCGGCGCGCTGGGACAGCTGGTTGATGGCGCGGTTCGAGGACGGGCGGGCGCGTTGCAGTACGCCGACGGAGCCGCCGAACAGGATGGACCGGGCTGCCATCACCGTGAAGCCGCGCATCGGGAACACGTGGATGTCGTCGCATCGCTGCTGCACTTCTGCCGGAACAGCTATTTCGCCGCTGAAGCTGGCCAGCGTGATATGCACTTCTGGCGGAAAGTGACGGATGAGCTCGTAGCTGATCATCGAACTGCCGTCGCCGCGCTCGGGGTCGCGGTTGGGTACACCTTCGGCCACGTACAGCAGCTTCATTCGAGAATTCTAAGCCCGGACGCGCTGAGGCGAGCTGTGGGGACTGTCTCGTCAACCCTGTCGGCGGTCCGAGCGGAGCTGCTGATCGGCGAAAAACCCGCCCTGACATGTCGAGCCGACATGACCGGCAGAGACAGCACTACGGCCGCTCACAGGTTGAGCGGCCGTAGTGGCGGTAGTGGTTCGGGGTGCGTGCCCGCGCTCCGTCAGCCGGTCCAGCCGTAGGCGACGGCCCAGTCGACGTAAAGGTGGCCGGCGGTGGCGGACTGCGGTTTGCCACCGTTGGAGCCGGTCTGCAGGATCCAGTGCAGCGGTTTCGTCGGCACCGCATTGGTGTTCGTGAGCATGAGGTGGTTGTCGAGGTAGAAGGTCACGCTGCCCGGCCGCCAGTCGATGGTCGCGGTGTGCCAGGCCGGGGCGAAGCGGACCGGGGAGAACAACCAGGAGCAATTGTCCGAGCCGTGACCGACGCAGTGCACGAAACCGGTGATCCAATTGTTGAGACTGCCC
>CAXSEW010000573.1:0-2994 GCA_964236185.1 uncultured Nakamurella sp.
CAACCGATCTATCGCACACAGGCAGGGTCGGGTGTCTCAAGAAAGATTGAGGCTAATGCCCGCGTCTGGCCTCAAGAACTTCCAATGACCGGAACGGTAAGAGCAACAATCGTGCCGGGCCCGAGCAACGTTCCCTGGCTCACCGCCACACCGACTGCCAGGGGCAGGGGCACGCTGACCGGATCAGTGGCATGCTTCCTCGGGTGACAGAACAGCCACTCCCGGGGCCGAAGCCCGCAGCGGGAGACCCAGGTAGCCCGGGACCATCCGCCGACAGCTTGTCCGCAGCAGCACCTCCTCGCTGCCCCACACGCACCCGGCAGTACCGCGAAGGTCGCCTGCTCCAAGAAGGGTTCGCCGCCGAGCAGATCAGCGAACTGTTGGCCAGCGACCCCGAAGCCGTCGTGTGGCTGGACCTGTTAGACCCTACCCAAGCAGACCTACAAATCGTCACCGACGAGTTCGGCCTGCACCCGCTGGCCGTCGAAGACGCCATCCACGCCCACCAACGACCCAAGGTCGACCGCTACCGGACCCACCTGTTCGCGAACATGTACGCCGTCGCGGTCGCACCGACCACCGCCACTCTGACAGTCGGTGAGATCGGCATCTTCATCACCCAACGGGCGCTGATCACGGTGCGTAAAAACAACTTCGACATCGATGCACTCATCGCCCGGTGGGACCTGAACACCGACCTAGTCGATTCCACCAATCAGGTCAGCGCCTTGACCTACGGCCTACTCGACGCCGTGGTCGATGGCCACTACGTGGCCGCCGAACAACTCGACGATGCCGTCGACGAGCTGCAGACGCACCTTTTTCAGACCCGCACCAGCATCGACATCCGCCGCCGCGCCTACGAGCTGGGGGCGGTACTGGCAAACCTGCGCCGCGTCGTCGCACCCATGCAGGACGTCACCGCCCGCCTGCAGCGACCAGACACCCACCTCCACGACGACGGGCTGACTCCCTATTTCCACGACGTCCTCGACCATGCCCTGCGGGCCACGGAAACGATCGACGCCACCCGGGACCGGGTCGACCGCATCGCCGACACCCAACTCAACGAACAGGGCGCCCAACTCAACGAGATCACCAAGAAACTCGCGGCCTGGGCCGCGATCATCGCCGTGCCCACCGCCGTCACCGGCTTCTACGGGCAGAACGTGCCCTACCCAGGATTCAGCCAACACAGCGGATTCATCGCCAGCTGCATCGTCATCCTCGTCCTCGGCGGCGGCCTGTTCGCCGTGCTCCGACGCAACCACTGGCTATAACGGGGACGTCAGGACGACCGGGATCGGCAAGCCGGGCGTCAGGGCGAGAGGCACGGAATGAGAACGTATTCAGAGCCTCCTCGAGTTTATAAAGCTGAACGAGATGGTTCTGTCATGACCTCACCAACGCGGCATCGACGTTTGGCACTTAGGACGAAACTATCCGCGGCTGTCGTGATCGGCCTCCTAACTGTTTCCCTTGACACTCCTGGGGTTGCCGAGGCTGGGGGACCGCTGCTTGAGTACGTTGCGTCGAATACGGCAACGGCGTTCGTCGCCCCGGCTGCGTCGGCGTCCGTCCGGTTGTCCGACGGTCGTTACCTGGTAATCGGCTGCGCACCGGGTCATTGCCCGTCAGTGCTCACCGCCGCCGAAATCCTCAATCCCGCCACCGGACAGGCAGTACCAACCGGCCCTACCCTCACCCCGCACGGATACGCCACCCTCACGCTACTGGCCTCGGGTGAGGCGCTGCTGGCTGGCGGTTGCAGCGCCCGGCTCTGTGGCAAACAGAATCCGCACGCCGAAATTTGGAATCCAACTACAGGGGCGTGGACCGCGACCGGCTCGATGCTCGGCGACCCCGACTACGGCAACATCCCCCAACACGCGTCAGCGGTGCGGGTGGCCTCCGGTGAGGTCCTGGTCGCCGGGGGCACCAATTACGCAGCTGAAACGCAACTGTGGAACGCCACCACCGGCCATTGGCGGGCGACCAGCCCGATGCGTGAACCTCGGGAATCGTTCACTCCCAACACCCTACGACCGGCTTAGTGTTGGCCGCCGGGGGCTGCGACTACTACTACTGCGAGACAGTGCTCGGCTCGGCCGAGCTCTATCACCCGGCCACCGACACCTGAACGACGACCGGGAGCATGATCCAAGCCCGGTATGGCCAATTAGCCACCCGGCTGACCACCGGCCAAGTGCAGGTTACCGGCGGCACCACAACCGACGGGACAGCCGCTACATTGACCGAGCTCTACAACGCCACCACCGGCGTGTGGGCACCCAATAGCTAGGCACCCGCTAGATCACCGTAAGACGGGGAATGATCAATAGTAGGTGCGAACCGCCGACCGCGAAACTGCGGATCGACCGTCGTACCGCGGAGCACGGCAGCACTCTAGAGCTGCGGGTGGCGCTCCAGCTGCCGATCGAAACCCGGTATGCGATCAGGACCGCTAGTGGTCGAGCACCTCGCGGCGGACTTCAGGGGCCTTCAGGCGCCGACCGTGGGCAACGGTGGTGAAAGCAACGGCGATCTGGCAGCCCTACTCCCGCAGACCCGGCAAATCGACACCGGCCCACTTGTCCCTCGTTTCCACTGGCCGCACAAAAACAAAGGCGTAGGTGATATCGCCGGCGCCGTGGAAGGTTAAGGCAACGCGGTGCCGATTGGTCGGCCCACCGCCGATCTGAGTGGCCGGGCCGGTGTGCCGCGGGGCCTTGGGATGCTTGGTCAGTGCGGTGGTCCGCGGCGCCGCCGTGCTACTGGAAGATGCGGCCGGCGTTGAAGATCCTGGGCTGGTGGCGGCTGTGATGATACTTGCGGGGCTTGCAGACTGCACCGTCCGGGGCGGCACGCGAGCCGAAACACTCTTCAACATGGAAGGCGCCGGTCCTCCGCTGGCCGGCGCCGCGGAGCCGGATCCGGCAGCAGCGCTCACAGGCGAGGTCGTCGTGGACCGAACGGCCTGGACAGCCCCGGTGC
>CAXSEW010000574.1:0-2992 GCA_964236185.1 uncultured Nakamurella sp.
CGCCGCCGCCCGCGCGCTCGCCGCCCCGCCGTACCGGGCACCGGCTGCGGTGGAGCCGCCGCGCCAACCTGCGCCGGGCGGTCAGCAGTACCTTCCGCCGGCCGGTTACCAGGGGTATCCGCCACCCGGGCAGGGCCCGGCGCAGCAGAACGCGGGCCAGCAGGGCGCCTCGCCTGCGCCCGGCCCACAGCACCCTGGCCAGCCCGGACCCGGGCAGGGCGGGCCGCCGGCGTGGTACCAGGCGCCGGAGCCGCCCCAGCGCTGAGCTGTGGCGTGGGCCACGATGTCGCTCTGCGCCGCAGCGGCCTGCTGGTGCGATGATCGTCCGACAGCAGTGCCCGCAGTGCTGCCGGGCACGACGAAGGGACTCCTCGATGAGGTTCAACCGCTTCCGGGCCGCGGCGGCGCTGCTGCTGGGTGGCGCGTTGGTGGTGTCGGCGTGCACGGCCGGCCAATCGGTGAGCCCGACGTCGTCGAGCGCCAGCGCCGCCACCAGCGGCGGCGGCGCGGCAGGCCCGGGTGGTGGCGCGACCGAGTCGGGCTCGAGCGGGACGCCCCCGGGACCGTCGGACGCCTCCCTGTCGATCGGCTTCACCGCTGAACCGGTGAGCTTCGACTTCACCAAGACCGGGGGCGCGGCCATTCCACAGGTGGTGCTGACCAACGTCTACCAGACGCTGGTCAAATTGGATCAGAGCGGGAAGATCGTGCCCAGCCTCGCCGAGAAGTGGACCGTGTCGCCGGACAACAAGACCTACACGTTCACTCTGCACTCGGGGGTCAAGTTCTCCAACGGAACGGCATTCACCGCCGCCGACGCGAAGTTCTCCATCGACCGCGTGACTACCGCCTGGACTCCGACCGCCTACATCGCACAGATGAACGAGAAGGCGTCCAAGGCGGTCCCGAATGTCGTCATCGCCTCGACGACGGCCGTCTCGCCCACGGTCTTCGAGGTCGTGTTGACCAAGCCCAGCAATTCCTGGCTGTTCAACATGACGGGTCGGGCCGGCGCCATGTTCAGCGGTACCGGCATCGCCGACCTGGCCAACAAGCCGATCGGCACCGGGCCCTACGTCATCCAGGCCAGGAACAAGGGCGTCTCGATCACGTTGCAGCGCAACGACTCCTACTGGGGAACGAAGCCGTCGGTGAAGACCGTCATCTTCAAGTACTTCACCGACCCGACAGCGATGAACAATGCCCTGCTGACCGGCGGCATCCAGGTGGTGTCCGCCGAGGTCAATCCACAGGCATTGGGCCAGTTCAAGTCCGGGGACAAGTACCAGATCATCCAGGGCTCCACGGACGGCGAGGTGATGATGACGTTGAACGACGGAAAGGAGCCGTTCAGCGACGTCCGGGTGCGCCAGGCAATCAACTATGCACTCGACAAGGACGCCATTCTGAAGAATGCGTGGGCCGGTTACGGCACCGTCATCGGCTCGCACGAATCGCCGAACGATCCGTGGTTCGTCGACGAGGCAAAGAAGTATCCCCACGACGTCGCGAAGGCGAAAGCGCTGCTGGCGGCGGCCGGGAAAGCCAATCTGACCGTGACCCTGACCATTCCAGCTACGTTGTCCTACGCCACCGCAGCCGCCCCGCTGATCGTCTCCGAACTCGCCGAAGCCGGCATCACGGTGAAGACCAGCCAGGTCACCTTCCCGGATGTCTGGCTGGACAAGGTGTTCACCAAGGCCGACTACGACATGACGATCATCAATCACGCGGAACCGCGGGACATCTCGGCACTCTGGGCCAACCCCACCTACTACACGCGGTACGACAACACGGCGGTGCAGAAGCTGCTGGCGGCCGGAGACGCGGGCACGCCGGCGCAGTATGTTGCTGACTACAAAAAGGCCGTCGAATTGCTGGCCGACGACGCCGCGGCCGCGTGGCTGTGGTCGTTCCCCAACCTGATCGTGGCCAATTCCAGCGTGAAGGGGCTGCCCAAGAATGCCGTGGGCGAGGCCTTCGTGCTGGCCGACCTGAGCGTTGGCTGACCGTAGTCGTGGCCTGGCGCATTCTGCGCCGCCTGCTGATCTTCCTGGGCAGCGTGGTCGTCGCATCGGTGGGGGTGTTCTGGCTCCTGTCCGGATTGGGTGACCCGGCACGCATCGCACTCGGCACGTCGGCCAGCGAGCAGGGTATCGCCCAGCTCCGCGGTGAGATGGGGCTCGACCGGCCGCTGGTCAGCCAGTACTTCTCGTGGGCGGGCGGGGCGGTGCACGGCAATTTCGGCACATCGTTCGTCACCAAGTCGGACATCGGTCCGCAGCTGTTCGACCGATTGTCGGTCACGCTGTGGCTGGTGGCCGGCGCGATGGTGATCGCACTGCTGATCGCGCTGCCGCTGGGCCTGCTCAGCGCACTGTGGCACCGGCGGTCAGCGGGCTGGATCATCTCGGGCATCACCCAGCTCGGGGTGGCGGTGCCGGCCTTCCTGGTGGGCATACTCGCGGTCGCACTGTTCGCGGTGAAGCTGCGCTGGCTGCCTGCCAACGGTTACGACGTCCCCGCGGTGAATCCCGGCGCATTTCTCAAAGACATGACCCTGCCGTGGTTCTCGCTGGGTCTGGTGCAGGGCGCGGTGCTGACCCGCTACGTCCGCTCGGCGGTGCTGGACGAGATGGGTCAGGACTATCTGCGGACGGCGCGCTCCAAGGGCCTGACCCCGTTGCAGGCATTGCTGCGGCACGGCCTGCGCAACGCCTCCATCCCCGTGCTCACCGTGCTGGGCGTCCAACTGGTGACCATCCTGGTCGGAGCGGTCGTCATCGAGCAGGTGTTCGTCATCCCCGGAATCGGGTCGTGGTTGGTCTCGTCGGTGGCCAACCAGGACACCCTGCAGGTGCAGGCCATCGTGATGACCCTGGTCGCCATCGCGCTCGCCGTGTCGTTCGTGATCGACGTGCTCTACACCGTCGTCGACCCACGATTGCGACAGCATTGATCAGATACAAGGCGACAACAATGATCAGATACA
>CAXSEW010000575.1:0-2978 GCA_964236185.1 uncultured Nakamurella sp.
GATGCTGCATTTAGAGGTGCTGCTACCTGCCGGGTCAGCGGGAAGCGCAGCCCCATCACGCCACCGTTGACAACGTCGAGACGGTCGCTACCCGCCCCCGCAATAGGTCGGCTTCTCTGGTGAGGGCAGCGAACTGGTCCCTGGTGATCAGGTCGGCAACGTGATGGCGATCCCACCACATGAGCGTGGTGCGGTAGCGTCCGTCAGGGTACGCCACAGCGGCCACGTCGTTGGCGACGACGCCGCCGCTGGTCTGCCAGCTGGTGACCGCGTGTCCGGCGGCTGTACACAGTGCGTACCGCACGTCCATAACGTCCATCGCATGGACAAAGGCGCGGGCCAGCGCCGCGATCAGCGCGGCGCGGTGATCGGTGTCATCGTCGACCCACACGGCTTTGATCTCGATGACGCCGAACGGTAGCCGGTCCGCGATCTGTTCGTGCATCTCGGCGGTGCCTGGTCGGCCCGCCCATTCTTCCATTGCGTGCGCCTGCTCAGGGCGGGCCAGTCGACCCTGCACCCGCAAGCCGCCGACCACCCGGTTGCCGTCATCGGTGGCCGCCACAAACAGTGCGGTGGAGTGCCCGTCCCGGACCTGGGGGTACTCGATCGCGCGCTCCACGCCGTGCCGACGGTAGCTCCGCCGCGCACCGTCCAAATAGGACGCCCACATCGCCGGCTGAGCGGCTGGTTCGGCGAAAACGAAAAAGCGGCCGCTGGCCGGGTCAAAATACGCGCCCAAGACATCACCGGACGACAGGCCGGGGAGGTCGCCGGTCGCCGTGGCAGTGGCCGTGGCCAGCGGTATGGACGGAGGAGATAACATACTGCGCACAGTAGATCGGCCATGTCGGCCATACATGGACAGGAAAAAATGCAACCCAGAAGGGGCTCGGTAGCAACCGAACGTGACTTCGACACCTAGGACGACGGCGCTGCCGTTCCCTTCCGAGCGACGGCCACAGCAGTCCGCTGGAGGCAGTTGCTCTCTGTTTGGGGGGACCCTTCCCGAGTCTGTGATAAGTCGGTGTGCCACCAATCCTGACGAACCGAACAACCCCCGGCCACGGAGGACAACCCGTAACCGCGTACGGGTAGCTCAAGCAGGCCAGCGGCTATCGCTACTCCAGCGTGGAAGGCTTGAGCGCCCTGGTCGGCACCGTCTCCTCCGCCGGCCGCGCGCCGGTGATCATTGCGACTCGGCTGCTAAAAGGATCGGCGAACCCTGCCCGCGGCGCGGTCCGGCTGTCCTGTCCCTCGGCGGCGGCGGAACAGGTCCTGCGCACCCGCAACGTCCAGCTCGCGCATCAGCTTGAGGCGCGCGACGAAGACATAGACCAGCTGCACCGACAGATGTTCGCCGCCCTCCAGGGCCCGACCTGACTTCGGGAGTCGGTCCGGCCGTCGAAATCGCCTTACTTGGCCGCTTCTACGAACGGTTCGCCGATCACACCGTCGCCGTTTCCACCCGCGTCGTCTTCCTCGTCACCGGCCACAATGTCAGCGGGGACACCACGCCGGCACCCCGGCCGCACCCGAAACCTGAAACCGACAAAGCAACGGATCTGCCCGTGGACGCCCCTAACGGGCCGCCTGCGCAACGGGGTTGAGGCGCCTGTGAGTTTGCAGTGCCGCCAGCGCTTGGCCCAGGTCGCCGGCCGCTTCCCACGCGCGTTGGCGTACGACGCGCTGGGCGGTCGGTTTGCCGGCGTCGGCCAACAACTCTTGTTGTGTCGCTGCGAGTGAGTTGTCGACGATCGCGTGCTTGTAACGGTCCTGAACCGATTCGTTGAGTCCAGATGTCACACCTAGATCAAGTCGGGAGACCGCTGGTCCCGGCCGGCGGAGCCCCAGATTGCCTCGCCGGTGCACAGGTCACCCGTTGGGCTTCGACTCACGACACGTCAACTTCTAGCAGTCACGGAACTTCCAGAAGCCGATCGTGAGTTAGGGCGGCTGCGGGATAAACCGATTGTCGTCATGACCAGTCAGCAACAATACATAGTATTGCATTGCACAGGTCAGCACACCGTGTAATTGGTGCTGACGACCTGCTAACAGCGAAGCGTGTGACGCACCTGGATCAAATTCGAACCCCACCTCGTAACATGGGAGGTACGCACAATTGTCCAAATTTGTCGCGCTGTCTGAAATCGAACCAGTGAGAAGTCCGATTCTCTGTCTGGTCGGATATCAGCACTTCGATACCGCCGCCGGTTATGTCGAGCGACGGCGTATCTCAGTGTAGGGGTGCGGACCGTGTGTGGGCGGCCAAAAGTGCGTTTCGACATGTTAGGGCCGACTTGCGGTGTGGTGGCTAATTGTCGTAGGTGGTTTTCGAGTTTGCTCTATAGGAAACCTTGCACGGTTCGGCAGCCGGCTTCGTGTAGCCGTTGTTCCTGTTCGACAGTTTCGACTCCTTCGGCGACGATTTGCAGGTTCAGTGATCGGCCGATTTTCAGGATTGCTGCGACGACAGCGTCCACTGCCTCGTTCTGTCCGATGCGGGCGACGAACTGCTGGTCGATCTTGAGTATGTCGACGGGAAGTTCGGTAAATCTGGACAAGCTGCTGTACCCGGTGCTCACATCGTCGATGGCCATCCGAACCCCGCGGTCTCTGAGCTGCTGGATATCGCGCACGACGGAACCGGAAATCAACGAATAGCCGTTTCGGTCAGTTCCAGTACCAGTCGGGTCGGGGCAAAGACCGGAGCTGTGCAGGGCGCGCAGCGCATCCTCGTAAAGGTTGCCCCGTTCGAGCTGCCGACCGGAAACGTTGACGAAGTGGCCGGCGCCGGGTGGCCGCCTCCGGGGCCGGGCAGGGTGGCTCCGATTCGGCACGACTCTTCCAATACCCGCCTGCCGACGCGGGTCATCAGGGGGCTGTTCTCGGCGACGTCCAAAAATTCGGCGGGGGATAGCAGGCTCTTCGCATTTGAGGGTGTAGATAGGGTCGGCGCGTCGTTGCCGGGTTGA
>CAXSEW010000576.1:0-2967 GCA_964236185.1 uncultured Nakamurella sp.
CGGGGGGTGTGACAGCCGTCGGGCTGCCCCCCAGGCGCACGACTGCCTGCGGCCACAGACCACCCCCGATCAGCTCGCGGAGCGCCAGGCGGGCTTGCTGAGCCAGGGGGACAGGCGATAGAAGGGACGCCGGAAGGCGCTCGATCGTGGCGATCAGCAGCACGCGCTGCAGTGCCTGGCCGGACTGCAGGTGCGCCAGGGACAGATCGCCGAACGATCCGATCACCCCGATCAGGGAGTTCGCGTCGTCAGGTCCGCCGGCGAACTTCGCGTGGCGTGCTGACGTCAACAGATCACGCAGCTCGGAAACTCTGACCGGTGGCACGAGTGCCCACCACACCTGCTCGGACCGCGCGGCCTGTCGGATGCGGTGCGACACCTGGTCCGGTGCTCGATCCAGGGCCGGTCGTATTCCAGGATGCTGCGCGACTGCCGCAGCCAGTTCGACATCGGCGGCGGTGACCACGCTGAAGCCCTGTGGGCGGACGGTCGCCAGCAGACTGGGCTGCGTCGGGTCGGGCAGCAACCGCACATCTGCTGCCACCCCGAAGGCCCGAAGAACCAGACGGAGGTTGAGCAGGGCGGCACCGACGGACAGATGCATCTCCCGGTCACCGGGCTCGGGTGCACAGGATGGGCTCGTTCCGTCGGCCTGGAATCGAAAATGGGTGGCGGTGCAGTCGATGTGCCAACCCCTGCCGTCGAGCGGTGACGGCACGACCGCCGCCGCCGCCAGGGCGGCGCGCACCTGCGGGGCGGCGAGATCGCCCACGGCCGAGAGCTTCACGATGTCGGCTCTGATCAGGCCTGGATAGCGGCCGGCGGATCGCTGAGCCGGGCCGGCTGCAGGGTGCAGATGAGGAGTTGCACCTCGGCCTTCTCGTCCAGAGAAGCCTGGTCGTGCCGGCCGACCAACCGTTCTGCCAGCACGTCCAGCTCGTCGACCAGCAGCAGGAGTTGACGGGGGTTGGCCGACTCTGCCTCTTTCCGGAGCCTGTCCACCAGCGCCTTGATCCGGTCCAGCGTGTGGAATTCGGTGGTCAGCGCCTCACGTCGGTAGGGCTGCGCCATCACAGCTGGAACACCACGCGGGCGGCGACACGACCGGCGAGCACATCCGCGATGGATTCGTTGACCTCGTCGAGTTTGCGGTCGGCGATGATCACCCGGGTCCGTCCGGCGGCATGGAGGGCGAAGACGTCGGTCAGGTCGTTACGGGTGCCCACGATGGAACCGATGATCGATTTGCCGCCGATCACCAGATCGAAAATGGGAACGTTCAAGGCGCCCTCGTCGGCCGGCAAGGCCACGCAGACGAGGCGTCCACCGCGCCGCAACGACCGGAACGCCTGATCGAAGGAGGCCGGGGACGCGGCCAGGGCGACCGCCACATCGGCGCCGCCGAGCGCTTGGATCGCGGCCACCGGATCGGCGGTGCGGGCATCGATCACGTGGTCGGCGCCCAACTCCGCGGCCATCGCCAGTTTGTCGTCGACGATGTCCACACCGATGACGAAAGCCCCGGCGATCCGGGCGTACTGCAACGCCAGGTGGCCGAGGCCGCCGACGCCGAAGATGGCCACGGTCTCGGCGGGCGCCACCCGCGCCACCTTGATGGCCTTGAACGTGGTCACCCCGGCGCAGGTCAGCGGGGCCGCGTCCCGAGACGAGACGCCGTCGGGTACCGGTGTGGCAAAGGCGGCGGGCGCCACGACGTAGTCGGCGAAGGTGCCGTTGACCGAATATCCGGAATTCGACTGCGATTCGCAGAGGGTCTCCCAGCCGCCGATGCAATGACGGCAGCTTCCGCAGGCCGATCCCAGCCAGGCGACGGCTACCCGGCTACCCAACTCGGGGTGGACCACGCCGCTGCCCTTGTCCTCCACGATGCCGATCCCCTCGTGGCCGGGGATGAACGGCGGCACCGGCTTGGCCGGCCAGTCACCGTTGGCTGCGTGGATGTCGGTGTGGCACAGGCCGGAGTACTCCAGGCGCACCAGCACTTCACCGGGACCGGGTTCGGGAGTCGGCAATTCCTGAATTTCCAGCGGCGAATGGAAAGAGGTGACGACAGCGGCTTTCACAATGGTCTCCAATTCGAAGATGTGGCTCGTATGTTCTACCGACGGTAGGTCCGGTTGCCCCGGGTCCGGCAGAACCATTGGTCGGGAATGGACGGGATGTGCGGCGGTAGCGATGAGGACCTTCGGCCCTTGCCGGCGGGCTGAGGCGAAGCGCGGGAAACACGTCCGCACCGGAGTACCGCAGGCGGGCAGGACCGTGCATGCTGGTCGGACACCCATCGGGACGATGGTGGCAGCGGCAGGAAGGACCGGGATGACCGCAGGATCGGATGGCGATGAGCCGCAGGTCGGCGGTGCCGCGCAGGATGACGACCCCCGCGATCGCGAAGCGGACCGTGCTCGCATCCGGCAGGCCATCCTGGCCGGCGCGGCCGATCGGGACCAGGCGGCCGACGCCCGCGACGTCGTGGCAGACCGGCGGGATGAAGCCGTCAGTCGGGACGCCTTCCTCGCCGACCGCGAAGACTATGCGCCGGCGCTCGAGGCCCGCCGGTCCGCTGCCGTCGACCGGTTGCTGTCCAAGTCCGACCGCACCTCGTCGGCCCTCGACCGGGAGAAACTCACCGACCGAGAGCCGAAGACCTAGCCCGACGACGCACGACCGGCGGCTCGGCGGCGACCGCGAAGTCCCGCGGGTCGCCGCCGGCTGGTCAGGTCAGGCCTGGTGTTGGCCGCCGGAGAGCGCGGCCACGGCCTCGGTGGTGCGCAGATGATGGACCGACCGGCCGGCCGGGTCGTGGACCACGAGCACGGGGCAGGAGGCGTGGGCGGCGATCCGCCCGCTGACCGAACCGAGCATGGCCCCGACGACACCGGAGTGCCCGCGGCTACCGACCACCAGCACGGCGGCGTCGGCGCTGAGCCGGATCAGTGACTCGGCGGG
>CAXSEW010000577.1:0-2964 GCA_964236185.1 uncultured Nakamurella sp.
ACGCCAGCGACATCGCTGCGGTGACCTTGATGCCGACGGCGATGGTGATCAGCACCGTGCCGCCGACCACCCGCCACAGGTCGGCTCCACCGCCGATCCAGCGGGACTGACGTCCGCCGCTGCCGCGGCCACCCAGGCCGATCTCGACTCCGGCCAGCATCAGCCCGATCATCAGTGCCTCGTTGTGCCCGCCGGCCACCAGGTGGAACAGCAGCAGCGGGTTGAGTGCACCCAACCACAGCGCACTCACCGGGTCGATTCCGCACCTGCGGGCCAGCCGCGGCAGCGCCCAGACGATCAGCCCCACGCCGATCAGCTCGACCAGCCGCTGCAGCAGCACGCCGATGATGACGTGGTCACCGCTGACCAGCACCACGGCTTTGACGATCAACAAGAATGCCGGACCGTAGGGAGAAGAGGTGTGCTGCCAGCGGGCGTCCACCTGGTGGGCCAGCGGGTTGGTGTCGCCCAGGGTGTCGTACGGGCCGAACTGGTAGGGGTTGTCCCCGTGCACCATCATCGCGCCGATGGCCAGGTAGGAGTAGACGTCGCGGGAGAAGATGGGCGGCGTGACCAGGAAGGGCACGGCCCACATGGCCAGGGTGTGGGTCAGCTGGCTGCGGGAGAGCCGGCGGACCCGGCCGGGTGCCGTCAGCCGGCCGACCAGGAACCAGCAGAGCACCAGCAGGCCCATGCCGGAGTAGGAAATGGCCAGCGCGGCCGGGCCGATGCGCGACAGCAGTCCGATGACCCGCAGCCCGTCGACCGGGTTGGGAATCGGAGTAGCCGCGCCGTAGGAACTGGTCGATCCGACCATCATCAGCAGCGCGCCCACCGTGCCCCACCGCCGCAGTTTCGACAGCTGGCGTCGTTCGGCCGGGTCCAGCACGGCCGACTCGCGGTCGACTCGCGTCGATCCGCCGGTGGTCATCCCGGAAGTCTAGGGCGGCCGTTACCGCGGAGGTGGGTGCCGATCCTCGGCCATCATCACGTGCTGGGGCGTCCGAGCAACTGCCCGGTCGTCCGGGCATTCCGCCGCGGCGCAATCGGCGTTGCCCGGAACTTCGTCCGGTTGCTCGGACGATGCGAGCCGGTCGGTTGGTCGGTGGGTCGGTGGGTGATGGTCGGTGGGTGGTCGTGACCAGGGTGGTCGTGACCAGGTGGTCGTGACCAGGTGGTCGTGACCAGGGTGGTCGTGACCAGGGTGGTCGTGACCAGGCTGCGTCGGCTGAGCAACTCGCGGATCGTCCAGGCAACCTGCGTGGAGACACCAGCCGTTGCCAGGACACTCCAACCGATGCTGGGACACAGCGATCCGGCCGCTGCTTCGCGAAGATCGCCGATGCCGAGTGACCGGGCACGCATATCGATGGTGACCGCTGTGCACATGCCTCCCCACCGTCCACAATTGCCGATCTACGCTCGCGACCGGCCACCTCGATGGTCATGGTTGATCCCATGGCTTTGGACGACCTTTTCGCGCCCGACCGGATCCTGACCCACTCAGGTCTGCGCACAGCGGGGTACTCACCGCAGGAGATCCGGATGGCACGGCGGACGGGCGGAATTGTTCCGCTGGTCCGCGGTTCGTACGCCCTGGGAAATAGCTACCTGGCGTCGTCAGCGGAGCACCAGCACCTGCAGATCGCTCGGGCCCGGGCGATCGGATCGCCGGCGATCGTAGTGAGTCATGTATCGGCCGCCGTGTTCTATGGCCTGCCGGTCCCAGTGGAGGCACTGGGCGTCGTCCACGTCACCCGGCCCGGCCGCGGCGGATCACGGAGGGGACCGACACTGCACCAGCACGCGGCGGTGCTCGGTGTCGATGACATCGTCGAGGAAGGCGGTTTGCGGGTGACATCGGTTGCCCGAACGCTGGTCGACCTGTCGCGAATGCAGTCCTTCGAACACGCGGTGATAGCCGCAGACGTCGCGTTGCGGTCCCATGCCGGGTTGCCGCGGGAGCTACCAGGCGTGCTGGCCCGCGCCCGCCACCTCCCGGGCGCAGGTGCCGCGCGCCGCGCGCTGGCATTCGCCGACGGGCGGGCGGAGAGTCCCGGCGAGAGCCGCACCCGGATCGTGATGCTTCAAGCCGGTCTGCCGACACCCACCCTGCAGTGCGAGATCTTCGATGAACGGGATTCTTTCGTGGGCCGTGTTGATCTGGCGATTCCTGATTGCGCTGTTCTCGTCGCATTCGACGGCATGGTCAAGTACGGCGACCTGCTGCGCGGCAAGCTCACCCCGCAGCAGGTTCTGATCCACGAGAAGAGACGGGAGGACGCTCTTCGCGAGCTGGGCTGGATCGTTGTCCGTGTCACCTGGGCTGAGCTCGCTGACCCGATCCGGCTTGCCTCTCGGATGAGCGCCGCCTTGTTGCGAGGTCGCCGGGTCGTCGAGTTGGGTGGCGTGGCCGGCACCTTCCGGGTCACCGCACCCATCAGAATTGCGGCCGCCTGAACGTGCTGGGCGCGAAGTCGCCGTCCTGGCACGCCCTGGGTCGTCCGAGCAACGGCTGCATCAGTCAGTTCGTGTGCTCGGATGACGGGCGGGTTGCCAGGGCCAGCCGATCGATCGAGAGGTCGAATGTCGTTGAGCTTTTTGAGGCCCCCCCGCTTGCATTCCGAGGTTAGGGTTGCCTTGGCTGACCGGCTCTGCTTGACTGTGCCGTTCACCTCTTTGATCTTCGGCCCGATATAGGCAACACTGGTGTTGTGAAAACATCGGTGCTCGAGACGATGCCCGCCGTCGATCAGACGCCGGACGTCGCAGCAGACCCGCGGACCCGCGAGACGGTGGTGCAGCTGCTGCTTACCGCCGGCCCACTCACCGCGGTTGCGCTGGCCGAGCGCATCGGGCTTTCGTCCGCCGGCATCCGGCGGCACTTGGACCAACTGGTCGCCGAAGGCGCCATCGTCAGCCGCGACCCCAGCCAGCTGGTCCGCCGCGGTCGCGGCCGTCCGG
>CAXSEW010000578.1:0-2962 GCA_964236185.1 uncultured Nakamurella sp.
GACTTATTCAACGAGTCACCGGTGCAGGACACTAGTTTGTTGCATGCCATCAAGCCGGCAGCGGCTACTCAGTGGCAGGGCGCTGTCCCGTCACCAGGACACGCGTCCGCCATGTAGTTCCGGTTGCGAATAGACGGGGCTGAAAAGAAGATAGTCGGGTGAAGTCGATACCCGGGATCGCAGACCGCCGACGACACCCGGCGCTGGTCGCGATCGGTGTGCTGGGCGTGTGCGCTGCAGCCGCATGTACCTCCGCGGGTTCTCCGCCGGCAACCGCGACTCGTCCCGCGGTCTCGGTTAATTCCTCCGCCGCCGCCATCACGATCACGCCGGCCTCAGCACTCATGGACGAACCGGTCGCCGTCACCATCAAGGATGTGGCACCGGGCGCGACGGCGACCGTCAGGGCCGCAGCCTCCGACGCAACGCACGTGCACTGGGCGTCAACGGCTCAGTTCACGGCAACATCCAGCGGTACCGTCTCCCTCGGCCAACCGCCTGGGACGGGCGGATCGTACGTCGGTAGCAATCCGATGGGCTTGTTCCAAACCACGTCCCCGGTGACATCACCGGCAACCGCGTTCTTCGCCACCGACCTCAGCGGATACCCCGTTCGTCTGCAGGCGTCGGTGGCGGGTCGGACGGTCGCGACAGCAACGACACAGCGGCTCGGTACAACCTCGGCGGGTGTCACCCAGGCCCAGGAAACGATGGCGGCCAACGGTATTCACGCCATCCTGTTCATGCCGAAGACATCGGCCGCCGGCAAGCCGGCGGTCGTCGTCCTCGGTGGTTCCGAGGGTGGGTTGTCCGAAGCGCCGCTGGCGAGCTCGCTGGCCGATCACGGGTATCCCACCCTGGCGTTGGCCTACTTCCGCGAGAACGATCTACCGAGCACCCTGACCAACATTCCGCTGGAATACTTCGTCAAAGCCATCCATCTACTCGACTCGCAGCCCGGCATCGACCAGCAGAAATTGATGGTGTTCGGTGTCTCCCGCGGCAGTGAGGCCGCGTTGTTGCTCGGAGCTCATTTCCCGGAGCTGGTGCACGGGGTGATCGCCGGGTCGCCCAGCATGGTGACGTTCGGGAGTTACCCGAGCATCGGTGCGGCCGCCTGGACGCTCGACGGACATCGCTGGTATTCGGCTCGGCAACGGATTTCACCAGCAGCGTTCCGGAGCCGACAGATGCGCCGAAAGCAATCATCCCGGTCGAGCAGATCCAGGGCCCCATCCTGACGATCTGCGGAGCGCTGGATACCGTGTGGCACTCGTGTGGCTACAGCGACGGCATCACGGCACGGCTGAAGAACCACGGGGTCAAGTTTCCCCGGACCGCACTCGCATTCCCGGATGCCGGGCATCTGGTCGGTAGCGCGGTGGCGTACACCCCGCTGACGACCGCAGGATCAATTCCAGCGGCGGGACCGTCATCGCCGATGCCGACGCGATGGCACGAGCACATCAGGAATTGTTGACCTGGTTGTCGCACCAGTAGCGAAGGTCAGTGCTGGTAGGCGACCACATGAGTCACGCGTCGCCGAAATGGCGAACTGCCATGAGCACTCGGGCGGTCGGACGCGCGTCCACAGCAGCCTGCCAGCCTTCCATGGCCTGAGTGGGAGCACCGTCAACGACGAGTACTTTCCCGTCGCGTGGGGGTCGCCGGTATCCACCGTGCTCCACCGACCAACCCGCGGCCTGACCTGGTTTCAAGGCAGCGGACGGCGCCAAGAGGCTGTTGTTGCCCAGCAGTCGAATGGTCCTTGCCTCCTGTTGGCACACCGCATAGGTGTTCTCGTCGCCAATCAGTTCGCTCTCGGCCAATGTCGGTGTCGCGGATTTCCCTGTTCGGACGTCCACGGCCCAGATAGCTCGGCGGATACCGGCAAGGTCTTCCAGCGCAGTGATGTCTTCGTGGCGAAGGAATTCGGCCCAAGCCCCGTCCGGCGTGTCGGCGAAATAGTTGGCCGGTCCTTCACCTGCTGCGTGCCATCGCCCCGGGGGCTGCGCCGAGTCTGCCCAGAGAAACGGGTACCGAGCGTCGCAGTGCCGGTACCAGATCACGTCGCAGACATCGCGGTGAGATTGGCCGCCAACTCCACGACCTCGATCACTCGCTGGTCATCAGGAGTCCAGCTGCCGGTCAGCCGGTCAGCAGGGATTGGTCGCCGAGCGCGCGGCGTCGCCGGTCGAACCAGCGGACTATTCCATAGCGGTTGTAGGCACCGGTCAGGTCGGCCGCGCGCATGGCCAACCAATGCAGTCGGACAGCCACACGTTGAGGCGGGGCTCGCCCGTGCTGTATCTCCGGAGAGAAGACTCCGAGATGCCGAGTAACTTCGCCAGCCCCTCGGACGTCAGCACGCGCAGCATCTCGCCCATTCGGATTCAGGGTGCGGCGATTCCTCGACCAGGGAGTTCATCAGGTGGAGGGCGGCGCCGAGTGCGTCGTCCGCTGTGGACGCTGCCGGCAAGTTCGTCGGAAGCTCCTACGTCAGCGGCGGTGAATGCTCCGCGGACTCTTTCCATCATCCAATGGTAGTCCGACCATCGTCCGACTGACAGATCCATCCACATCTGTCTACCCGAATCGGTGCGGATCTCAGACGGCGCCGAACTGCCGGTCCCCGGCATCACCGAGTCCGGGCACGATGTAGCCGGAGTCGTTGAGCCTTTCGTCAACTGACGCGGTGACGACCCGCACGCCGAGTCCGGCGGCGGCCAGGGTGAACAGGCCTTCTGGAGCAGCCAGCGCGCAGATGGCAGTGACGTCGGTGGCGCCGCGTTCCTTCAGCAGCTCGATGGTGTGCACCATCGAACCACCGGTGGCCAGCATCGGATCGAGGACGTACACCGGCCGACCGGCGAGCGATTCCGGTAGCGACACCATGTACGGCATGGGCTGCAAGGTCTCCTGGTCGCGGGCCAGGCCTACAAAACCCATCTGCGGCTCCGGA
>CAXSEW010000579.1:0-2961 GCA_964236185.1 uncultured Nakamurella sp.
GAGCGTGGGAATCGCCGTCAATGACCGTGGTGAGGACACAGCTGCCCTGCTGGCCAAGGCCGACCACGAGATGTACCGGGAGAAGTCATCCGCCGGCCGCACCCGCTGAGAGCTGTCGGCCGCACTGCGCTCTCCGCCCGTGCCGCCGTCGGATGCGGCCGCATTCAGCCTTCTTGCAGACCCTGCTCGCGGGCCCAGTCCAGCAGCGCCGTCTCCGCGGCATCGCGGTCCAGTGGGCCACGCTCGAGCCGCAACTCCTTGAGGTAGGCCCAGGCCCGACCGACCACCGGACCCGGCCCCACCTCCAGCAGCGCCATGATGGCGTTGCCGTCCAGATCGGGTCGGACGTTGGCCAGATCCTCGGCGGCGGCGAGTGCGGCGATGCGAGCTTCCAGGTCGTCGTAGGAGCGCTGCAGGGCCAGCTGCCGGCGGCGGTTGCGCGTGGTGCAGTCAGCGCGCACCAGCTTGTTGAGCAGCGGCAGCAGTGGACCGGCGTCGGTCACGTACCGGCGCACCGCCGAGTCGGTCCAACGACCGTCGCCGTATCCGTGGAAGCGCAGGTGCAGAAATGTCAGATCGGCGACGTCCTCGATCAGCTGCTTGGGGTACTTCAGCTCGCGAAGCCGCTTGCGGACCAGCTTCTTGCCGACGACCTCGTGGTGGTGGAAGCTCACGCCGCCCTGGGGTTCGAAACGCCGGGTCGCCGGCTTGCCCACGTCGTGCAGCAGCGCGGCCATCCGCAGGGTGAGGTCGGGCCCGTCCTCCTCCATGCCGATCGCCTGCTCCAGGACCGTCAGCGAATGCTCGTAGACATCCTTGTGCTGGTGGTGTTCGTCGCGCTCCAGGATCAACGCGGGCAGCTCGGGCACCACCCGGGCGGCGATGCCCGTGCTGGTCAACAGGGTCAGGCCGGCGCGAGGATGGCCGGCGAGCAACAGCTTCGAGAACTCGGCTGCGATGCGCTCCACGGTGATCCGGTCGATCTCCGCGGCCATCGCCGTCATGGCAGCCACCACCCGGGGAGCCGGAGTGAACGACAGCTGCGCGGCGAACCGAGCAGCCCGCATCATCCGCAACGGATCGTCACGGAACGACTGCTCTGGAGTGCCGGGCGTATCGAGCACCCGCTCGGCCAGCTGGCGCAGGCCACCGAAAGGGTCGGTGAAGCGATGGTCGGGCAGCGACACCGCCATCGCATTCACCGCGAAGTCCCGCCGCAGCAGGTCACCTTCCAGGGTGTCGCCGAAGGTGACGACCGGGTTCAGCGAATCCCCGTCGTACTTCTCGGCGCGGAAGGTGGTGATCTCCAGCCGCAGGCCGCGCTTGGTGACACCGACCGTGCCGAAGGCGATGCCGATCTCCCAGACCGACTCCGCCCACCCCGAGACCAGCGCGAGTATCTGCTCGGGACGGGCGTCGGTGGTGAAGTCGAGGTCGTCCTGCATCCGGCCCAGCAGCGCGTCCCGGACGGGCCCGCCCACCAGGTGCAGCTCGTGACCGGCAGCGGCGAAGCGGCGGCCGAGCTCGTCGACCACCGGGAAAACGCGGAGCAGCTCAGCGACCGCGGACCGCTGCAGCGCAGTCAGCGTGCCGGGCTGCGGGTCGGGTGTTTCTGGGGGAGGCACAACGGCCCAGTCTACGGCGGTAGGACCGCAGCCACCGCCGTCCGGCCCACGCCGCCGGGTACGAGCCAACGTGCACTCGTATCAGCGAGCGGGCACTGGTATGCCCGTCGGCGGACATACGGGTGCATGCCGGGGCATACGAGTGCCTGGCCGGCCGTGCCGATCCGCAGCGGGTCGATCGATACGGCCGGGAATCGCGGTCCATCCCGTCCGTCGCACCGGGGCAGCTCACGCCCGCCCATTACCATCGGGCCATGGCCACTCCCCCCGCGCACGCCCCGCGGCGGCGCCGGGCGGACGAGACGTCGGCGGGTGGATTGGTTGTCCGCACCGAGGACGGGGTACCCGAAGGTGCGCTGATCGGGCGGTTGGATCGTCGCGGTCGACTGCGGTGGTCCCTGCCCAAGGGGCACGTGGAGCAGGGCGAGACCACCGAGCAGGCCGCCGTTCGTGAGGTCGCGGAGGAGACCGGGATCTCCGGCCGGATCACCGCCCGGCTGGGCAGCGTGGAGTACACCTTCACCGCCGAGGGCAGGCGAATCCACAAGCGGGTGCACCACTTCCTGATGGAGGCGGTGGCGGGTGAGCTGTCCGACGCGGACATCGAGGTCACCGAGGTGGCCTGGGTGCCGATGGACCAGATGCCCGGGCGACTCGCCTACGCAGGTGAGCGACGGCTCGCCGAACGCGCTGCACAGCTGCTCGCCGACAGCGCGTGAGGGCCGGCCGGCCAGCGGGTCGTATCGGCGGGCACCGTCGGGTGCGGGACCGCTCGGCGGGCGGTGATTCGCTGCGATCCGGCACGCCGGGACGCCGCGGGATCGGTAGCCTCGCGGTACGTCTCGGTCAACGCGGCGGCCGCCGCCGCGAGATGGGTTCCGTCGCAAAGCTGCTGGCACTGCTGTGCGCGGCGGTGCTGCCACTGCTGTCGACGCCGCTGTTCCTGCCCGCGACCGGCACCGCCGCAGCGGAGGCGCCCGCCGTATCCGATCCTGACTACCCGTATCTGGGCTATCTGCGGACGACGATCACCGGCATCACGCCGACCGTGGTGACCTCGTCGACCGGGCCGTCGATCACGGTGAGCGGCACCATGACCAACACCAGCAAGGGCATCATCTACGACCTGCGTTATGTGTGGCAGCGCAGCAACGCCCTTGCCGGTGTCAAGGGGATCAGAGCCGAGATCGCCCGGCCCAGCAGGGCGGCGGCTGTCGTCGACGAGGATTCGCGCATCCTCGGCCCGACAGCGCCGCCGGCAGCAGGCACCTCGGCAGCAGGCACGCCGGCAGCAGGCACGCCGGCAGCGGGCGCGTCGGCAGCGGGCGCGTCCACC